>CACYEW010000125.1 GCA_902773455.1 uncultured Ruminococcus sp. | reverse complement strand
GTAGAGATCAAAACAGACTCCGATAAATAATTACTAAAAGGAGAACGCTCCCCCGCTCCGGTCAACACACCGGGACGGGGGAATTCTTATGAAAAAATAAAAAAAGCGCCTTTTTTCAAGAACGATGGTGTCGGCAAAAAACTCTGTATTTCGCAAAAAGATTCATAAATATACTTGATCGGCAAAAATAATACGGTTTTTAATCTTCTGATTTTAATTACGGTCTTGATTTTTTCATAAAAAAGACTATAATAATATCAGAAGATTATTTTATAAGGAGAATAAAATGGCAAACGATAACAGACCTCACGGCAGAGATAAAAACGTGACCGGGCAAGGTACCGGCGGATACAGAAGAGGCGAAGGTCTCGGTACGGGTCCCGTCGGTAATCAGCACGGGTATTCCGGCAGACCGGGTACGAGTCAGAGCTCCGGTTCCGGCGGTACGAGAGCGTCCGGCGGATCAGGTAAAATAATAGGTATAATCATTGCGATAGTCGTGCTTCTTGCGGGCGGCGGCGGCCTCGGCAGTATTCTCGGAGGACTCGGAGGCACGTCCGACGTCAACGTGCCGGATCTTTCATCTCTTTCAAGTCTTCTCTCGAATTTTACGTCGTCAAACGTTTCGACCGGTTGGGATGACTCTTCTGCGGTAAACAACGAATCAGAGCTAAACACAACGGTAGCCAAAGGCTCGCGTGAGAAATATACGCAGATCTTAGGCGGCGGCGCGGATACCGTTACGGTAATGATGTATCTCTGCGGTACCGACCTTGAATCAAAGAGCGGTATGGCGTCTAAGGATCTTGCGGAGATAACGAACGCCGCGCTTTCAGACAAAGTGAACGTACTCGTCTATACCGGCGGATGCGAAAAATGGAAAACGTCCGGTATAAGCAACTCCTCTAATCAGATCTACAAGATCGAGGGCGGTAAGCTTAAACAGCTCGTATCAAACGACGGCAAAAAAGCGATGACCGATCCCTCTACTCTTACCTCGTTCATCAATTACTGCAAAAACAACTATTCCGCAAACAGATACGAGCTTATAATGTGGGATCACGGCGGCGGTACGACGGGCGGTTTCGGTTACGACCAGCTTTTCAAATCGTCAAGCTCTATGAGCATAGCAAAGATCAATAAAGCTCTTTCTGACGCCGGAGTCAAATTCGATTTCGTCGGCTTTGACGCCTGCCTTATGGCGACTGCTGAAAACGCACTGATGCTCACGTCTCACGCTGACTATCTCATAGCGAGCGAAGAGACCGAACCCGGTATCGGCTGGTACTACACGAACTGGCTTTCCGAGCTTTCGAAAAACACGTCTATGCCGACCGTCGATATCGGCAAGAAGATCATAGACGATTTCACGACCGCCTGCGCAAGGCAGCTTAAGGGCGCCAAAACGACGCTTTCGCTGATCGATTTAGCGGAGCTTCAGAGCACTGTGCCGGACAGTCTCAATGAATTTGCAAAATCTGCGACAAATCTCATAAAAACCGATAATTATAAAAAAGTCTCCGACGCGAGAAGCAATACGCGCGAATTTGCAATATCGTCAAAACGCGACCTTGTAGACCTTGTTCATTTTGCCAAAAACCTCAATACGAGCGAAGGAAAAGATCTCGCAAGCGTTATTCTTTCAGCTGTCAAATATAACAGAACGTCGGCTGATATGACGAACTCCTACGGCCTTTCGATATATTTCCCGTATAAGGATCCTTCAAAAGTCGACGCGGCGGTATCACAGTATAACGCCATAGGTCTCGACAACGATTATTCCGAATGCATTAAACAGTTTGCGGGATATGAGACGGCGGGGCAGACCGCTTCCGGCGGATCGTCTTCTCCTCTCTCTTCTCTGCTCGGCAACTTTATTCCGTCCGGCGAGCAATCGTCGTTTGATATTTCGTCGCTATTGAGCTCGTTTATCGGCGGAGACGGAAAAGATTCCGCTTATCTGCGCGATCTCGATACGAACGCCGCTTCAAATTACATAGCAAGTAATCACTTCGACCCGTCAAAGCTCAGATGGACGATCGCCGGCGGCAAAAAAGTAATGAGTCTCGATGAAGCTCAGTGGAAGCTCGTATCAGACCTTGAACTGAACGTATTCATTGACGACGGCGAGGGCTTTATCGATCTCGGGCTCGACGTCTCCTATGACTTCGACGATCAGTGCAGACTTATAGGCGAATACGACGGAACGTGGCTCGCCGTAGACAATCAGATCGTTGCCGCATATCATACCGATACAACTTATATAAATAAGAACAACTATCGTTATACGTACCGTATTCCGGCTCTTCTGAACGGCGACAGATGCGACCTGATACTCGTTTTCGACAATGAAAATCCTAACGGATATATCGCGGGAGCGCGTTACGTTTATAAAGATCCTGATATTGAAACGGAAGCTAAATCGCTCACCGAACTTTCTGACGGCGACAAGATCGATTTCCTCTGCGACTACTATAAATACGACGGTACTTTCAGCGATACGTTTATGTTCGGCGAACAGTACACGGTAAACGGTACTCCGAAGATCAGCAACGTATATATACCGAGCGGTACAGATACGAGCGCCGTATACAGATTTACGGATATTTACGGTCAGAACTACTGGACTCCGGAAATGTAAAAGACAATAAAAAAAGATGTGGCGACACATCTTTTTTTATTTGTTCAGTTTTCTTCAGCTTCGTCCTTGCTCCAGAAATCGTCGAATGAAAGAAGATCGCTGTCGTCGTCTTCTATATCGTCGATCTCTGTGATATTGTCGATCAGCTTTGATACCTTCGGAGCCAGCACTTCTTTATAAAGGACGAAAGCTCCGAAAATGCTTCCGATCGCAGAGATCGCGATCAGCAGGCCGTTGATCTTCCGGTCCTTGCGGGTAAGGCAGCTTATTATAACGGTAATAAACTGAGCTATCAATAATCCCGCGCCGATAATTCCCGTGGTCTTCTCGTTTTTCATTGTTTTACTCCTTTATATCAGATTTTTACGTACATACGAAGATAGGCGTTAATGAATCCGTCAAGATCGCCGTCCATAACTGCCTGAATATTGCCGGTCTCGTAACCGGTACGGGCGTCTTTGACAAGCGTATAAGGCATGAATACGTAAGAACGTATCTGCGAGCCCCATTCGATATTCGTTTTTTCGCCTTTGATGTCGTCGATCTTTTCAAGATTTTCTCTTATTTTTATCTCTACGAGCTTGCTTTTCAGCATTTTGAGAGCCGTTTCCTTGTTCTGAAGCTGGCTTCTTTCTGTCTGGCAGCCGACGACTATACCGGTAGGTTTATGAAGTATTCTTACGGCTGACTCGGTCTTGTTGATATGTTGACCGCCGGCGCCGCTCGATTTGTGGGTCGTGACCTCGATATCCTCGTCGCGTATCTCGATATCGTTCGTATCGTCGAGCTCCGGCGTCACCTCTACGGAGGCGAAAGACGTATGCCTTCTGCCGGATGCGTCAAAAGGCGAAACGCGGACGAGGCGGTGTACGCCCGATTCGCTCTTCATATAACCGTAGGCGTTTACGCC
>CACYEW010000124.1 GCA_902773455.1 uncultured Ruminococcus sp. | reverse complement strand
GTAAAATTTTTCCGACATATTATGGAAAAAACCGCCGCTTCGGACCGTGAATGAAAGCGTTTGCCTATTGACTTATTCGCTTTGATGATATAAAATAACAGAAAAGGCGGTGATGACTTGGAAGAAAACAATAAACGCGTATTCGAATACCTCAGCGCGTATCTGAATTACGCCCCGCATTTCATAACGAAAGAGCTGATGGACAAGACCGGCGGAGACGAGCTTGCATACGCCGCGCTGATCGCGGCGGCGTTCATGCTCGACACGGCGAACGATAAAAAAGACAAGGAGCTGTACCGCGATTATCTGATACCGGCGGTGCATAAACTCGACCCGGCTGTTTTTGAAGACGATGAATATTACAAAGAGATAAAACTGCCGCGGATAAAGCAGAACGGCTGGGAGCTGACGTATCTGACCTGCAAGGCGTACGAGGCTTTCGTCTGCGGCGATCCCGTGACGGAGCCGGACGGGCGTATAATACCGCAGATCGGCTATTTCGAACGCGATTTCGTTTATCCGGCGGTATTGCAGGACGGCAGGGAATGGATGACGCTTCTGCCTAACGAAATGATAACCACGAAGCCGCATATACGAAAAGCGCACGGCAAAGTGCTGACTTTCGGGCTCGGACTCGGATATTTCGCGTATCTTGCGGCGAAAAAGATAAACGTCGGCAGCGTGACCGTCGTCGAGCGCGACGAAAACGCCGTCGCGCTTTTCAAAGAACGTATACTGCCTCAGTTCGGCTGTAAGAACAAGATACGGCTGATAACGGCGGACGCTTTTGATTACGCCGGCACGGAAATGGGAAGAGAAAACTACGACTTCGTTTTTACCGATATATGGCACGATCCGTCCGACGGAACGGAGCTTTATCTCAAAATGAAGACGTACGAGAAGCTTTTGCCCCGCGCCGAATTCACGTACTGGATAGAAGATACGATAAAACTGTATCTGTGATATTGACAGGAACAAGAATATCGGTTATAATGAATGTGAATAAATAACGGAAGGTAGATTTATGAAACTCAATTACAAAAGAACGCTGCTCGTAGGCTTTGCGTTTTTCCTTATCTGTATGTTCTGGCAGGCGTACGATACGGTGATGCCGCTGATACTTACGAATAAGTTCGGTATGGCTCAGACGTGGTCCGGCGCGATCATGGCGCTCGATAACGTGCTTGCGCTGTTCCTTCTGCCGTTTTTCGGAGCCTTGTCCGACAAATGCGCCTCCAAGCGCGGCAAACGCACGCCGTTCATCGTTATCGGAACGATACTCGCCGCCGCGCTCTTTATCGGTATTTCCGTCGTCGACGCAAAACAGCTGACCAAGCTCGAGGACGTGACCCCCGATAAATACGAAAGCTCGCTTTCCGTCATTTACGACGCCGACCCCGTCGTGACGCAGAAGGCGAAGGTCGAAGACGGCAAGAGCTTTGCCGAGGCGGTGAAGGACGTGTTTTCCGAAGGCAAGAAAGCTAAGCTTAAGGAGATCTTCCCCGAAAAGAGCGACTTTACCTCCATCAGAATGTACGACGAAAACGGCAAACTGACAGACGACTATACGGATTACGTCGTGCCGGCGCGAAACGCTTACGCGTGGCAGAAAACGGCTGAATCTCCCGCGGCACTGGTGTTCTTCGTGCTGCTGCTTCTGGCGGTGCTGATTTCGATGGGCATATTCCGTTCGCCCGCCGTCGCGCTCATGCCGGACGTAACGCCCAAGCCTCTGCGTTCAAAAGCCAACGCCATAATAAACCTTATGGGTTCGTTCGGCGGAATACTCGTGCTCGTGCTCGGTATGATATTCAAGACCGGCTCGGCAAACAACGCTTTGATGAATTACATACCGTTCTTCGTTACGATATCCGTTCTGATGATCGTTTCGCTCGTCATATTCAGAATAACGGTCAAAGAACCGGTCTGGGCGGCGGAAGCCGGGAAGATAAACGACGAGCTCGATAAAGAAAACGGCGAAGAAGAGAAGAAGACGGACGGCAAGCTCAGCAAAGCCGAGCTCCGCTCGCTCATATTCATACTCGCTTCGGTCGCGCTGTGGTTCATGGGCTATAACGCCGTATCGAGCAAATACTCCGTCTACGCCGGCAGCGTGCTCGGTATGGACTACAACCTCACGCTCATAATCGGTCAGGGCGCGGCGATAGTGTCCTATCTGCCGATAGGTATGCTCTCGTCGAAGATCGGCAGAAAGAAAGCGATAATGATCGGCGTCGTGATGCTGACCGCCGTGTTCGTATTCGCCTCGTTCTTGCGTTCCGACAGTCCGGTGCTTTTGATGAACGTGCTGTTCGCTCTCGCCGGAGTTTCGTGGGCGACGATTAACGTAAACTCTTACCCGATGGTCGTCGAACTCGCGACCGGCAAAAACGTCGGCAAATATACGGGATATTACTATACAGCGAGTATGGCGGCGCAGGTCGTTACGCCGATACTCAGCGGCATATTCCTCGATATCAAGCTCACGACTCTGTTCCCGTACGCGGCGGTATTCACCGGAATGGCGTTTATAACGATGCTCTGCGTAAAGCACGGCGATTCGAAGCCCCAGATGAAAAAGTCCGTGCTTGAAAATCTCGACGTGGACGGCGACTGATATGCTGTGGCTTTATATAACGCTCGGAGCGATCGCGCTTCTGATCGTTTTGCTCTGCTTTGCGATCGGTCCGGCGAAAAGAAAACATCCCGACAGAAAGATCCTGTCGGGTATGTATATCGCACACAGAGGTCTGCACGATCTTACTGAAAACTGCCCCGAAAACTCCGCCGCCGCTTTTTTTGAGGCGGTGAAGCGCGGATTTGCGATCGAGACCGATATACATCTGTCATCTGACGGCGAGGTCTTCGTGTTTCACGATAACGATCTCAAGCGGATGTGCGGCTCCGGAGAAAAGGTCGAAGAGCTTACGTTTGAAAAGCTCAGACAATACCGCCTCGCCGGTACGGACGAGCGTATAATGAGCTTAAAGGAGCTGCTTGACCTCGTGAACGGCGCCGTTCCGTTGATGATAGAATTCAAGTCCGAAAGCGCGAAAGGCTGCGATAAGCTCTGCGCCGCCGCGAATGAGATACTGAAGGATTATAAAGGAAAGTATTTTATACAGTCGTTCAATCCGTTCGTATTGAAGTGGTACAAAAAGAACCGCCCCGATATATGCAGAGGTCAGCTCTCGTGCAGAATGAAGGGCAGTATAAGTTATTTTCTGCTCGGCAGGCTGCTTCTGAATTTCGTATCGCGGCCCGATTTCGTATCTTATCAGGCGTCGGATCACAAGGTCCTCAACCGCCGCCTCACAGCCGTGCTCGGCGCGCACCAGACCGGATGGACAATCAGAAGCGAAGAGGAGCGGAACGAAGCGCGAAAACATTTCAAAACCTACATTTTCGAAGGCTTTATACCGGAATAACGGTCAAAAACGACGCAATACGTATAAACCGGCTGAG
>CACYEW010000123.1 GCA_902773455.1 uncultured Ruminococcus sp. | reverse complement strand
TGAAATATCTGTTTTTCGTCGAGAAAATTTCGCGGGTCGAGCATATATTCGACCGCCTCGCGCGAAGCCTTCCACCAGCCGGAATCGTACTGCTCCGGGTCGGACATATCGCGCAGGACCGTGTACTGATCGGAGTTTGCAACGAGACTGCGCTTCGGATTGTCTTCGGTCTCCATATACACCACGTATTCCCACGTGTATTTGCCGCCGCTTCTGCCTGTGATATCGAGCGGCTCGAATTCCCAGTCCGGATGCTTTTTATGTAATACCGCGAGTTTTTTCGCGTAATCCTCGGGAAAGCCTTTATCGGTAAGACTTTCGATATAACCGTCGCCGGCGGCGTTTGCCGCGGCAGCCGGAAAGATGAATATCAGTATGAGTATCAGGCACAGAGCCTTTGCCGCAAGCTTCATATCAGCCTCACTTTTTCAAAAACGGAACGAGGTCCGATAAAGACGGAACGCTCTCCAGATCGCCCTTGTTCGACGAGGCGTAAGCGTAAGCTGCCGCCGCGCATTTCGCGGCTTTTTTGATATTGAAGTCGGAACCCGTATACGCCGCGGTCAGCGCGGCTCCGTAGACCTCTTTCGCGCCGCTTTCGTCAAGATATGTCGACGGATATTCCCCCGTCATTTCGTAATAGATCCCGTCGTATATGAACGTTCCGCGGTCGGGGATGCGTATGACGTAATATTTCGCTTTGATCCGCGACGAGAGCGCCATAGCCGCCTGAAGGAATTTATCGTACTCGTTCGGAGCGGTGCCGCAGTATGAATATACCTCGTCCGCGTCGAGTATCACCATTTCGAGTTTGCCGAGCGCCTCCGGCTGAAGCTCTTCTCTTTTTCTGCACGGCTGAAAGAATACCGGCACGTTCTTTTCGTGCGCAATGCTCACCGCGGCGACGGTCAGCTCGTCCGAAAGCTCCTTCTGGATATATAAAGCGTCGGGATACGTCATAAAGGCTTCTTCGATATCTTCACGCGTCAGCATGGCGTTCGCGCCGGGAAATTTGACGAAGCGCCGCGATTTGTCTTCTTCGTTGAGCGTCAGATAAAGTCCTGTCTTCGCTTTCTTCACGCTCTTCATATAACGGCAGTCCACGCCTGCCTTCGAAAGAAAATTCCCGATACGCCTGCCGTACGCGTCGTCGCCGGTCGCGGCGCAGTATATACTGTCAAAACCCATGGCGCGGAAGGTGAGCGCGGCGGTCATGCCGCTGCCTCCCGGTGCCATTTGATAATCGGTCCCCTCTCTTTCCTGAGAACCGCCCGGAAGACACTGCATTTCTGCCGACAAACACATATAAGCCGATGAAACAGTCAGTATCCTTTTGTTCATTTTCATTCTCCGTTTTGCAGATATTGTCTCTTCTCGTCTTATTATATCTTAAAAAGTCGCTTTTGTAAATACAATATTTAAAAAAATATTCAGATAATCGCTTGATTTTACATTCTGTACGTAGTAAAATGACAGTAATGATCAGAAAGGATTTTGAAAATTGCGTAAATTCATACTTATCATATTATGCGCGGCGACGCTTTTATCTTCTTTTTCCTGCGTCGTCATTGATGTCGACGAGACGACGAAGAGTCAGCCCGGAAGCGTCAATACGTCCGGAAAAGAGACCTCGGCTGACCCGATCGGAACGGGCGTCGAAACGATACCCGATATAACCGAAGCGCCCGGCACGACGCCGCCCGTAACGGAGCCGGTCACCGAGGCGAAAACTGAAGCGGATACGGAGCCGAAAACGACCGAGCCTCCCGTTACCGAAGCGCCGGAGACGATGTTCAAAACGGATCTTTCCGCGTTTGAAAAGTATATGGATCCCGCCGATCCGTCGGAATATCTGATACTCGTAAACCCGGCTAATCCCATGACCGATCACAGTTATAAACCGAAAGACCTGACAAAGCTCGTTAAAGTGAGAGAAGGCAGAAGCTCGAAATATATGCGCGAATACGCGGCGAAGGCTTTCGAGGCGATGATGAAAGAAGCCGACGCGAACGGATGCAAGGATCTTTCCGTAACGAGCGCGTTCCGCTCGTATTCGGATCAGGAAAGTCTGTTTCAGTATTACGTCGACAAGTTCATGGCTAAAGGTATGAGCAAAGAAGAAGCGATCGCCGCCACAAGGGTCGATACGGCTTATCCCGGCGAAAGCGAGCATCAGACCGGACTTGCCGTAGACGTTCACAATCTCAGCGCCGCCGATCAGAAATTCGCTGACAAATACGAGGGCAAATGGCTTGCCGAAAACTGCTGGAAATTCGGGTTCATTTTAAGATATCCGCTCGGCAAGGAGGATATCACGGGCTACGTTTTCGAACCGTGGCATTTCAGGTTCGTCGGCAGGACTCACGCGAAGCGCATTTACGATCTCGGAATAACGCTTGAGGAATACCTCGAAAAATACTATAAAGATTAAAACCCGATTTTAAGGTCAATAATACCGGTGCGAAAGCATCGGTATTTTTGTATAAAGGAGAAAAAACATGCAGACTAAGTCAAGAGACGAAGAAATGCTTTGCAAAATCTATAAGGACTGCAAAATGGGCGTTGAATCGATGTCGAAGCTTTTGCCCGACATTTCTTCGCAGGATATGAAAAACGCGATGGCGGCGCAGCTTCAATCGTACCAGACTTTTGCCGCGCGCGCCTCGGAGCTGCTCGCAAAGCAGGGCAAGGCGCCCGAAGACGCCGGCTTTTTCGAAAAGCTGCCGGCGGAAGTGGGCATGGCGGTAAGCAGAGCGACGGACAGATCCGACAGCAAAACGGCGGAGCTTATGATAAACGGATACGTTATGGGCGTTACGGAGCTTAAAAAACAGCTTGCCGACGTGAGCGGCGTATCGGAGCAGACTTCAACGCTTGCAAACGATCTTTTGCAGTTCCAGCTCGGCGGTATCTGCGATATGAAGCGGTTTTTATAAAGTGATAACGCTGAAAAACAAACCGGGCGTCAGCTTCGTTTCGTCGGTATGCGGCAAAAAGGAATTCGACGGACCGCTCGGAGATAAATTCGATATGCACAGCGAGGACGACACGTTCGGCAAAAAAAGCTTTGAAGCCGCCGAACAGGAGATGCAGAGAACGGCGTTTGCGCTCGCGCTTCACAAAAGCGGGCTTCGCGAGCGCGATATCGGCGCGATATTCGCAGGCGACCTGATGAATCAATGTACCGCCTCGTCTTACGGGCTTTTACAGTACGACGTACCGTATTTCGGACTTTTCGGCGCGTGCTCGACTATGGCGGAGGCTATGATCCTCGCGGCGATATGCGTCGACGGCGGATATTACAGGCGCTGCGCCGCGCTCGCCTGCTCGCACAACTGCACGGCGCAAAGGCAGTTCCGTTACCCCGTCGAATACGGAGGTCAGCGCACGCCTACGGCTCAGTGGACCGTTACCGGCGCCGGATGCGCGCTGATCGACGGCGGCGGAGTCATGAAAATAACGGAAGCGCTGCCCGGCAGAGCTGTCGATAAAAAGATAAAAGACGCGAACAACATGGGAGCCGCCATGGCTCCCGCCGCCGCGGATACGCTTCTTCGCTATTTCAGAGAAAGCGGAAGCGATCCGTATGATTTCGATATGATCGTCACGGGCGATCTCGGGCGTGAAGGGCATTCCATCACAAAGGAGCTGTGCGCTTATTCCGGCGTCGATCTCGGAGAACGGTATCTCGATTTCGGTATGCTTATTTATGACGAAACGCAGGACGTTCATTCCGGCGGCAGCGGATGCGGATGTTCCGCGATCGGGCTCGCCGCGTTTCTATATGAAAAATTCAGGTCCGGCGAATGTAACGAAGCGCTCTTCATCGGCACGGGAGCTTTGATGAGTCCGCTTTCTTTGTTTCAGGGCGAGAGCATACCCGGCATCGCTCATTTGCTCCGCTTTTCTTCGGGGAGGCAATAATGGATATATTGATAAAATATCTGCTCGTGTTCTTGTTCGGCGGGCTTTTGTGCGTGCCGGCAGAAATACTGATCTGCAAAACGAAGCTCACACCCGCAAGGATACTGACCGGATACGTAATCACGGGCGTACTTCTCGGCGCGCTCGGTCTTTACGAACCTCTGATCGGGATATTCCGTTCCGGAGCGAGAGTACCGCTCACCGGCTTCGGCGCTCTGCTCGCAAAAGGCACGGCAAAAGCCGTGACCGAAAAAGGTCTGCTCGGCGCCTTCACCGGCGGATTTACCGCAATGTCCGCCGGTATAACCGCCGCACTCGTCACGTCTTTGCTGTGCGCTCTGATCTTCAGAAGCAAAAGGATATAATCGGGATGATACGGCGTATAAATTAAAACCGCCGCCCCGTCACGCCCCAAAGGAAGTGTAACGGCTTTGGGAGGGGTTAAGGGGGTTTGGGGGTTGCGAACGAAGTGAGCGCAGGGGTGGGCACCCCCAAGAGTTGCAATGCCGTATATCACCGCGACACGTCGCCAGCGGGGGAACCCCCACCCACCCCCTTAATCCCTCGCACTCCCCCTCACCCCGTATTCTTCATACGGGGGCTCGCCGAAAGAACACGGCTCACAATTTGCGCGAAGCGCACGCGGCGGGCGTCCCCCCCCCACCGCCCCGCC
>CACYEW010000122.1 GCA_902773455.1 uncultured Ruminococcus sp. | reverse complement strand
TGAAGACCGCCTCGTCGGCCTCGCCTATTCGACGTGGCTCTGTCCCAAGATCATAACCTGGGGCAAAAACACCTGGGATTCTCCGCTTTACGGTAACTATTTTTCCGATGACCGCAAAATGATCGCAAAACACGCGGAGCTTCTTCGCGACGCCGGAGTTGATTTCATATTCGTCGACTGGACTAACAATACTACCTACGATCCCGCGACGATGCGCGAAAAGCTTTCCGATTTCAGAATGATAGAAGAGGCGACCGACCTGCTGTTTGAGATCTGGTCGGGTATCGAAGGCGCGCCGAAGATTTGCATATTCGCCGGTCCCGGACACTCGGGTCCCGAAAACGTCAAAAACGGCAAGCATCAGAAAAAGGTCGATCAGATATATTCTTCTTACGTGGAAAAATATCCGGATATGTATTTCAACTATCAGGGCAAGCCGCTGCTGATGTGCTACGGCGCCACTCCCAACCAGTACGGCCGCAAGCCTTCCTGGACGGACGACCGCTTCACGATACGCTGGCTCACCGGTTACGTCGGTCAGCAGGACGGGCTTTACAGCAAAAGGAATATGTCGTCGACAAACAAATGGTGGAGCTGGGAAGAACGCGGACTTCAGCCTTACTCAGTTCTTGACGGCCGCGTGGAATGCGTAACGTGTACCGCGTCAAGCCGTTCGCAGGGCAGCGAAGGCGACAGCGGTTACATTCCTGCATACGGCCGTATGAACGGTCTGACGCTCAAAAAACAGTTCCAGCGCGCAAACGATCTCGGAGCCGGTATTGTCATCCTCGTTTCCTGGAACGAGTGGACGAAGGGAGAACAGCCGTCTCCCGAAGTATCCAAGGACCTCGAGCCTTCCGTCATACACGGCACGTTCTACTATGATCTTCTGTGCGAGCAGATCAAAAAATTCAAAGGGCAGATCAGTCAGTAACAAGACTCGTTACGGTATTGAAGATGTTGAATGTTGAGAAAGATTTTTTCACGTTATATAAATCCGTCGACGCAATATGCCGCGATATGTTCGCCGGCAAGCGTTATTATAACGACAAGGGCGAAGAGGTTTTCGGGCTGAGCGCTTATATCAGGATCATGGAAACAGAATCTTCCGCATGCCGTCCGTATTTTCCGGAATGGGACGGAGAATATAAAAAGCTCAAACGTTTGCGTTGGATCCGTACGCAGATTGCTCACGAGGTCGGCGTATCCGACTGCGGCAAATCCGATATAGGCGATCTGGATGCCTTTTACCGGCAGCTTATGAATCAGAGCGATATCCTCGCAAGAGCGCATCGTTTGAAAAACTCAAAAGCGAAAAGCGCGAAAACATCAAAGAAGGCGTCTGCGAAAAAATCTGCGAGGCAAACCAAAACGACGCATAAAAAACCGTCAAATAAAAAAACGAAAAAGAAAAAGTCTGTATGGCCGTGGCTTTTCGGGATCGCAGCCGTTGTTGCGGTCGCCGTACTGATAATCAAATTTTTGCATGGTTGACCGTTTCCGGGAGCAGGTACGCCTGCTCCTTTTTTACGCCTTCTCTTCTCCGCCGCGTTTTGCAAAAGGCGCACGAAGGCTTCCCCGCCGCGCCGTTACGCGTATAACAAACGTTTTCGCCCGATATATTTTTGACAATATATCTTCCGCCTGTTGAAAAATTCAAAATTATATTGTATAATATTTGCGTTAATAAGTTAATTCGCCGTTATACGGCGCAAAAAGGCGACAGATTATGAAAAAACTTATCTGCATGATTATCATAACCGTCTTTGCTCTCGCCTCGTGCAAAGGAACGTCGGACCGTTATATAGACGCCGACCCGGAAGACGTGATCAAAGCCGTATATGAAGCACTTGACGGAAGCGGCGTTCTTGACGGATACAAGACGATGCTTTACGACGTGACCGTAAACGCCGAAAACGAGGATTACTTTCTCGGCGTCAGGGGCGTTGAATACGAATCGGCGGTCGCGTCCGAACCGGATATACAGCCGTGCGCCTATTCGTTCGTCGCGGTCAAGCTCAAAGAAGGAGTCGATTACGACGCGCAAAGAAAGCTGATCGAAAAAAATCTCAACAAATCGAGATGGGTGTGCACCTCGTGCGAGGAGGCTCTCGCGGTCAGATACGGAAATTACGTGGCGATCATAATGTGCGATAAAAAAGCCGCGGACGCCATTGAAACGGCTTATCTCAACTATATGGAAGAAAACTACGGCGTACGGTAAACGCGGATAAACGATAAAGAAAGGAGGCGATACCGTGAAAAGACGTGAGAATTCATTCTTATCGAGAATAAAACAGCTCGATTTCGGGCTTCTTGCCGCCGTTATAATACTTACGGGCTACGGTATCGCCTGCATCAGCTCCGCCTCGGAATATTCGGGAAACACGAGAAACGTGATAGTTCAGCTCATCGCCGCTCTGCTCGGCTTGATCGCGATGGCGGTGATCGCGCTGATAGATTACGACGAGCTGCTTAAAAAACTATGGCTCGTGATATTCTTCGTCGGTCTCGCTTTGCTGTTTCTGCCGATAATGAAAAACGTGCCTTCGATGCTCCGCGGCAATTTCGGGCTTAACGAGAGCTGGATCAAAATACCGGTCCTGAACGTGTTTTTACAGCCTGCGGAGGTAGTCAAGGTAACGTTCATAATGTCGTTCGGATACCTGCTCGGTCATCTGAAACAAAGTATAAACAGCATAAAAAGCCTTCTGTTGATCGCGCTTTTCGGCGGCGTGACCGTCGCTTTCGTTCTTCTCGAACGCGATCTCGGCATGGCGATAGTTTTCATCGTGATCATCATCGTTATGTGTTTCACCGCCAGGCTGAGCGTATGGTATTTCATAGGCGCCGCCGCGGCGTTCGTCGCCGCTTCTCCGTTTTTGTGGAATATGCTCGGCGATTATCAGAAAAAGCGTATTCTCGTCGGCTTCGATCCGACGCTCGACTCGGAGGATACGGGTTATCAGGTGCTTCAGACGATGAAAGCGATCTCAAACGGCGGCATCTGGGGTATGGGCTACGGCAAAGGCTCGCTCACGCATTCTGCGTACAAGTCGACCTTCCCCGCAAGAGAGACGGACGTGATCCTCGGCGTTATGGGCGAGGAGTTCGGCTTCGTCGGCATAATCGTATATCTGCTCCTCATAAGCTACGTCGTATTCAAGATACTCAAAACGGCGAGAGAGTCTCGTAAGGAATACGGCTGTTACATATGCGCCGCTGTCGCGGCTCTGATACTGTTTCAGACGATCGAAAACGTCGGTATGTGCCTCGGGCTTCTGCCCGTCATCGGTCTCACTCTTCCCTTCATCAGTTACGGAGGATCTTCGATCGTGAGCATGTATCTGTGTATCGGCGTCGTTATGAGCATAAGGACTCACAAAGAAAAATATTATATCGAGCGCGAATCGCGCTGAGAAAGGGAGATAAAAATGAGAGACGAAACAAAATGCGTAAGATCGGGTTATAAGCCCAAAAACGGTGAACCGGGCGTCATGCCGATAGTTCAGAGTACAACGTACGTTTTCGATACCGCGGAAGAGATCGGAGATCTTTTCAACTTTCCGAACGCTCATATGTATTCACGCTTTTCAAATCCGACGGTCGACTGCGTGGAAAAGAAAATAGCCGATCTTGAGGGCGGAGTCGCGGCGATGTGCACTTCGTCGGGTCAGATGGCAAGTATGATGTCTATACTCAATCTCTGCAGCGCGGGCGACAGCTTCATAGCCGCCTCGGCAATATACGGCGGCACCGTGAATCTGTTTGCGGTAACGCTTCAGAAGCTCGGCATCGAATGCATATTCATAGATCAGGACGCGGACGAAGCAGAAATAAACGCGAAATTCAAGCCGAATACGAAAGCCGTATTCGGAGAGACGCTCGCAAATCCGGCGCTTTCGGTGTTCGATATCGAAAAATTCGCAAAGATCGCGCACGCTCACGGCGTACCGCTCATAATAGACAACACGTTTGCAACGCCGATACTCTGCAAACCGTTTGATTTCGGCGCGGATATAGTCGTTCATTCTACGACGAAGTATATGGACGGTCACGCTTTGCAGGGCGGCGGCGTTATCGTCGACGGCGGCAGATTCGACTGGAATAACGGCAGATTCCCCGAATTCACGGAACCGGACGAATCATATCACGGCTTCGTTTATACCGAAAAATTCGGTCCCGCCGCTTATATCGGCAAGGCGAGAATGCAGCTTATGAGAGACTACGGCGCCTATCCGTCGGCAAATTCCGCGTTTTTGCTCAATCTCGGGCTTGAAACGCTGGCGGTCAGAATGGAACGTTACTGTCAAAACGCGATGAAGGTCGCCGAATATCTTTCAACAAGAGACGAGATCGAGACGGTGCGTTATCCGGGTCTTAAGACCGACAGGTATCACGGTCTTGCGCAAAAATATCTGCCGGCCGGCTGCTCAGGCGTGATATCGTTTGACGTCAGAGGAGGCAGAGATAAAGCGGCTAAACTCATGAACGCGTTCAGACTCGCCTGCCGCGAGGTACACGTAGCGGATATACGCACGTGTGTTCTCCACCCCGCTTCGATGACTCACAGACAGCTTACGGACGAACAGCTCGTCGCCGCCGGCATAAACGCGGGCATGGTGAGATTTTCGTGCGGACTTGAAAACGTTGACGATATAATCGAAGATATCGATCAGGCTCTCGAAAAAATAAAATGATTTACCGGTGGTGCTGAATTGAAGGATCTTTTGTTTAAGATACGCGAGTCGGCGTTTTCGGTGCTCCCGGTCGCCGTCATCGTGCTTATAATGTATTTTACGCCTCTGGTCGATCTGACGTTTACCGAGCTTGCGGTGTTTCTCATCGCGTGCGTTATGCTTGTGATCGGAGTGGGTCTGTTCAACCTCGGCGCGGATCTCGCCATGTCGCCCATGGGCGAACACGTCGGAAGCGGTCTGTCACGCGCAAAGAAGCCTCTTGTGCTTCTCGCCGTATGCTTTCTTATGGGATTGCTGATCACGGTCGCCGAACCCGACCTTTCCGTTCTCG
>CACYEW010000121.1 GCA_902773455.1 uncultured Ruminococcus sp. | reverse complement strand
TACAACCCCCAAACCCCCTTAACCCCTCCCAAAGTCGTTACACTTCCTTTGGGGCGCGTCTGTGCGGCGGGGTTTTCCCCGCGGGAGACGTATCGCGGTTATTTTATGACAAGTTCCTTGCCGTTGAAATCGACCGTCAGAACGTCGCCGGGCGCGGGATCGTCTCTTACGATCTTAACTGCGATAAGCGTTTCGACTTTTGACTGCAAAAAGCGTTTCAGAGGCCTTGCGCCGTACTGCGGATCGTAACCGTTATCGATTATAAATTCCCTTGCGGCGGGCGTGAGACTGAGCGAAAGCTGTTTATCTTCAAGGCGTTTGGATATTCCGGCAAGCAGCAGATCCACGATCTTATCGATATCGTCGCGTGTGAGCGGTTTATAGAATACCGTTTCGTCAAGACGGTTCAGGAATTCCGGTCTGAAGCTCCTTTTAAGAAGCGTATTTATGCTCTCTTTCGCCTCATCCGATATATTGCCGTCGCCGTCTATACCGTCGAGTATTATATCCGAGCCGAGGTTGGAGGTAAGAATGATTATCGTATTCTTGAAATCCACCGTTCTGCCCTGGCTGTCGGTTATACGGCCGTCGTCGAGAACCTGCAAAAGAATATTGAATACGTCGGGGTGCGCCTTTTCTATTTCGTCGAAAAGCACTACCGAATACGGTTTTCTGCGTACAGCCTCGGTAAGCTGACCGCCCTCGTCGTAACCGACGTATCCGGGAGGCGCTCCTATAAGACGCGATACGGAGAATTTCTCCATGTATTCAGTCATATCTATCCTTACGAGCGCGCGTTCGTCGTCGAACAATGCTTCGGCAAGCGCCTTTGCAAGCTCGGTTTTACCGACGCCCGTCGGACCGAGGAACAGGAACGATCCGATCGGTCTGTTCGGGTCGGCTATGCCGGCTCTGCTTCTTAAGATGGCGTCGCATACCTTTTGAACCGCTTCGTTCTGCCCTATGACTCTCTTATGCAAAACGTCGTCCAGATGCAGGAGCTTGCTCTTTTCGGATTCCATCAGCTTTGACACCGGTATGCCGGTCCAGCGCGATACGATGCGCGCGATCTCTTCTTCGGTCACCTTATCGCGCAAAAACGTTCTTTTAGGCTTATCGGCTCCGGCTTTTTCGGCTTCTTCAAGCTCGGCTCTGAGTTTAGGCAGAACGGAATATTTCAATCTCGCCGCTTTTTCGAGGTTGTAGTCGTTTTCGGCGGCTTCGATCTGCGCCTGCGTGCGCTCGATCTGCTCGCGCAGAGACTGAAGTTTTCCGATACCGCTCTTTTCGAGCTCCCATTGCGCTTTCATCGAATTGAATTCGTCGCGTTCTTCGGCAAGCTCGCGTCTGATATCTTCGAGCCGCTTTACGGAAAGCTGATCCGTTTCCTTGCAGAGCGCCGCTTCTTCGATCTCATGCTGCATTATTTTTCGCGAGATCTTATCCATTTCGGTCGGCATCGAGTTCATTTCGGTCTTGATGAGTGCGCACGCCTCGTCTACGAGGTCTATCGCCTTATCCGGCAGAAATCTGTCGGAAATGTATCTGTTCGATAAGACGGCCGCCGATATCAGAGCGTTGTCCTGTATCTTCACGCCGTGATATACCTCGTATCTTTCCTTGAGTCCGCGGAGTATCGTTATCGTATCTTCGACGCTCGGCTCGTCTACGAGCACGGTCTGGAATCTGCGTTCGAGAGCGGGATCCTTTTCGATATATTTTCTGTATTCGTCGAGAGTCGTCGCTCCGATGCAGTGCAGTTCGCCTCTCGCGAGCATAGGCTTGAGCAGGTTGCCCGCGTCCATCGAGCCTTCCGTCTTGCCCGCGCCGACTACCGTATGAAGCTCGTCGATGAACATTATGATCCTGCCTTCGGACTTTTTGATCTCGTTCAGAACGGCTTTCAAACGCTCTTCGAATTCGCCCCTGTATTTTGCGCCGGCGATCAGCGCGCCCATATCGAGCGAGAATATCGTAACGTCTTTAAGATTGTTCGGCACGTCTCCGCGCACGATACGCAGCGCCAGCCCCTCGGCTATCGCCGTTTTGCCCACGCCCGGCTCGCCTATGAGGCACGGGTTGTTTTTCGTTTTTCTCGAGAGTATACGGATGACCCGTCTGATCTCGTCGTCTCTGCCTATCACCGGATCGAGCTTTCTCTCTTTTGCGAGCTTTACGAGGTCCTGCCCGTATTTTTCGAGCGCCTGATACGTGTTTTCGGGATTTTCGTTCGTTACGCGGCTGCCGCCCCTGATCTTTTTGAGCGCGTTCAAAAACGAGGCTTCGGTTATGCCGTGTTTACTGAGTATGCGCTTTGTCGTTTCATCCGGCTCGGACATCACGCCCATGAACAGATGCTCGACCGAAACGTATTCGTCGTTCATCCGTGCGGCTTTTTTCTCCGCCGATTCAAGCGCTCTTGACAAAGTCTGCGACAGATAAAGCGAACCTCCGCTCTGTCTCGGCAGAGCTTCGACAGCGTCGTTCACGTCGGCTCTGAAAGCGTTTTCATCGACGTTCATATATCCGAGCAGAGAAGGCAGAAGCGCGTTTTCCTGATCGCAGAGCGAGAGCAGAAGATGTGCTTCCGTCACCTCGGGATTGCCGTTTTCGCCGGCAAGCGACTGCGCCGCCTGAAGCGCGTTCATACTTTTTTCGGTAAGTTTATTGTAATTCATATTTACACCTCCGGTATGAGAATGATTTTCGATTTAGCACTCTAATCATCCAAGTGCTAATATAATATATCACAAAGCTGCGGATTTGTCAATAGCAAAATGAAAAAAATAAGCACTTTTTCACAAATACTGCTTAATTGCCGCAATACCTATTGACAAACGCGCAAAATAAGGTATAATGGGAACAAATAATCACGAAGGAAAATAAGAAATGAAAAAAATAATCATAATGCTTAGCGCATTCCTTGCCGCGCTTATCTGCCTTTCCGGCTGTTTCTTTAATTTTTCGGTCGGCATGGATTACAGCTACAACTCGACAGGCTTTGAAAAGCTTGAAGAGAATACGGTAAAAACGTTTGACAAAACGGTGCAGAAGGTCGATATGGACTGGATCTCCGGCAGGATCAATTTCGTAAAGGGTGATACGTTCTCTGTTTCGGAAAAAATGATAAAGGGCGATCATTTTCCGCTTTATTACAAGCTTGAAGCCGGTACGCTCTATATCAAATGGGCGGAAAACGGTATGAGCGCAAAGCTTTTTGAGAAAAAGGCAAAAGAACTGACCGTTACCGTGACCGAAGAATTCGCCGCCGTCACGATAAACAACGTCAGCGCGGAGGTGAATATCGGACTTTATTCGGCGGATAAGATCGATATCGATACCGTCAGCGGCGACGTTACCGTCAAAGCCGACGAGATAAAGGAGATCAAGCTGAACGGCGTTTCGGCGCAGATCTCGATCGACGCGAAGCTCACCGGAGCGGTCAACGTCAATACGGTATCCGGCAAAGCCGTCGTAAATCAAAAAGCCGCGGCGAAGAATTCCTATAAATTCGACACGGTTTCCGGCAGCGTTGAGCTTACGCTCGCGTCGGATACCGCCGGTTATAAAGCCAAGGTTTCGACCGTCAGCGGCAGTTTCAGCTCCGATTTCGGAGATAAGGAGTTCGGCGACGGCTCGGTCCCGATCGATTTCAATTCCGTTTCCGCAAACCTGAAGCTCAAAAAAGCGGATTGAAAAATAATATGAAACGAAAAAAGAACGGTTTTCGAACCGTTCTTTTGATTTGCGGACTAAGAGTTTTTGCGGAAGCGGCGCCCTTATGAATTACGTACCGCTTGCGCCGTAGTTTGAAAGTACGCGCGCCGACGGATCGTTCACGTTACACCCCTCCCACGATCTGTTCGGCATCCAGAAACCGGTTATCATCTCCGACTGACCGGGATAATACTTTTCGAATATCTCTCTGTACAAAAGCGACTCTTTGGTAAAAGGCCGCGCGTGAGTATATTTCATTCTCAGAGCTTCATATTCTTCGTCCGTATATACGCTTTCGGCGTATTCTTTGAGATAATCCACCATACTGTGCCCGACCGCGTCGGAAAACGCGGCTTTTTCGCGCCATAGAATACCGTCCGGCAGATATCCGAGCCCTTCGAACGCGTGACGGAGCAGATATTTGCCCTTGCCGTATTTATTCATTTTTATCTCAGGATCGACGCTCATAACGTATTCGACGAAATCGAGATCGCCGAACGGCACGCGGGCTTCGAGACCGTTTACCGAGATGCATCTGTCTGCTCTCAGCACGTCGTACATATGAAGCTCTCTTATCCTTTTTTCGGCTTCGCGCTGAAATTCGGCGGCTGACGGCGCGAAATCGGTGTACTTGTAGCCGAAAAGCTCGTCGGATATCTCGCCGGTGAGAAGCACGCGGATATCTGTCTTTTCGCTTACGGCTTTGCACACGAGATACATACCGATGCTTGCGCGTACCGTCGTGATGTCGTACG
>CACYEW010000120.1 GCA_902773455.1 uncultured Ruminococcus sp. | reverse complement strand
TATTCACTATCCACTATTCACTCTTACCTCTTACCTCGCGTCAGCATCTCCTTACGACCCCGCCGCTGCCGCAACGGCGGGGTTTATTGAAAAAAGACGTAAATAAAAACGATTTTCGATAATATTCATCTTGACAATTCAGATAAAATAAGTTAAAATAGAAGTGCAAAAACAGAAAGGAACTTATGTAAAATGGCTGAAGATCTTTTTGAAGAAGACGAAATAATAACGCTTACCGACGAAGAAGGCAAAGAAGAAAGATTCATCGTGCTTTGCGTGATCGAATACAAGGGCAAGCAGTATTACGCTCTTCTGCCCGAAAAACCGGCTGACGGCGAAGACGACGGCTACGTGATCTTACGCGAGGACGAAGAAGAAGGCGAGAGCATGCTCGTCACCATAGACGACGACAACGAATTTGACGAAGTGGCGGATGAGATCGACGAATATCTCAATTCCGAAATAGATTTCGACGAAAACGGCGACGAATGATCGTTCGGGCACAGCCCGGACCGATCCTGCTTGGTTAGTGATAGAACAGGCATTAAAACCCACGAGAGAACTATGGAGTCCGGACTTCCCGCGACGGGATGCAGACCTCCCCTGCCTACCCTGTTCAAGGTTTAATCCGCACGGTTTGCAGGGACGCTGGGAGCGCAAAGCACGGGAGAGGACACCAACCTGCACGGGCAGGGTTTCTCAATACCTGTTCTACACGGCCCGGCGGGATCTTTTGATTATATGCGCCCGTTTCACGGGCGGACGATTTATGACGGTGAAACCGTTAATTCATCAGATAACGGAAGGACAATCATGAAAAAAACCGAATTTACATACGCAAAGCCGGTATGGATAAAAGGCGAAGAAACGGCGATGAACGTATCGCTCGTACTTACCGCGTCTTTTTCCGGCAAGGATGCGCGCCTGAAAATAACGGGGCATTCGCTTTATCAGGTTTTCGTCAACGGCGCTCTTTCAGCCGAAGGTCCGGCGAGAGCGGGTCACGGCTTTTACCGTGTGGACGAGCTCGATCTGAGCAAGCTTTGCGGCGACGGCGAAAACGAGCTTAAGATCATAACCGCAGGTTACAACGTAAACAGCTTTTATCTTCTGGATCAGCCGTCGTTCGTATGCGCCGAGCTATACGTCGGCGGAGATCTTCGCGCCGCGACCGGCAAAGACGGTTTTTCGGCGTACAGATACGGCTGCAGAGTTAAAAAATCGCAGAGATACTCTTTTCAGCGTCCGTTTTCCGAAGTTTATACTCTGCCTGCCGAAAACGTACCGGTCGCGCTTGAGCTTACCGGAGAAAAGAATTTCATAGAAAGAGGGGTCCCGTACCCGGATTACGATTTTACGCCGTTTTGCTCGGTCATAAAAACGGGATCGTTCGGATATAAAGACAGAGAACGTTACTACGGCGACAGATCCGTCACTCAGATAAACGAAAAACTCAAGGGATATCCGCAAAACGAACTGACCGTTTTTTCAATGAAAGAAGCGGAGCGGCTCGATTGCGCGGGCAAAGAGTGTTCTCTGCCCGCGGATATTATAAATATCCCCGATAACGGCTTCGCGATCGCAGATCTCGGTGCGGAGCTTACCGGATTTTTCAGTATGGACGTAAAGACCGACGGCGGCAGATTTTTCATACTTTTTGACGAGATACTGTCAAACGGCGACGTCGATCCCGGGCGCTTCGGCACTTGCGGAGCGGTCATATACGACCTGCAGCCCGGCAGTTACAGGCTCGTCTGCTTCGAGCCGTACTCGGCAAGATACGTCAAGCTCGTATCGGAAAAAGCGGCGACCGTATCGGGCGGCGGTATGATACGCTTCGAATACACCGCTTCTCTTTTGAAGCCCGCGCCCGATTTCAAAGGCGACGGGCAGCTGCAGCGCATTTACGAAGCCGCCGTATCGACGTTCAGACAGAACACGGTCGATATTTATATGGACTGTCCCTCCCGCGAACGCGCGGGCTGGCTATGCGACAGCTTTTTCACCTCCCGCGTGGAATACGAGCTGACGGGCAAAAGCCTCGTTGAACGCAACTTCCTTGAAAATTTCATAATGCCCGAAAAATTCGATTTTCTGCCCGACGGTATGCTCCCGATGTGTTATCCGTCGGATCATAACGACGGCACGTTTATCCCGAACTGGGCGATGTGGTACGTGATCGAGCTTGAAGAATACTTACGCAGATCAGGCGATACAGAGCTTATCGGCGGCGCGAAAAAGCGCGTTCTCGATCTTTTATCGTATTTCCGCGCCTTTGAAAACGGCGACGGATTGCTCGAAAGATTAAAGAGCTGGGTCTTCATAGAATGGTCGAAATCAAACGAACTGACTCAGCATATAAACTACCCGACGAATATGCTTTACTGCAAATTCAAGCGTGCGATCGGCAATCTTTACAGTATGCCCGAACTTGAAAAAGAAGCGGACAGGCTTGCCGAGAAGATACGCGAAAAATCGTTTACCGGAAAGTGGTTTTGCGACAACTCCGTTTACGGCGAAGACGGCGTCGCCCGTCTTTCGGGACTTTGCACCGAGAGCTGTCAGTATTACGCCTTCTTCTCCGGCGTTGCGACGAAAGAGCTTTATCCAAAGCTATGGAAAACTCTCGTTGAGGAATTCGGTCCCGATCGCAAAGTAAACAATAAGTACCCCGAAATATTCTTTGCGAACGCCTTCATCGGCAACTATCTGCGCCTCGAGCTTCTGTACAGAGAAGGACTTTATGATAAAGTGATCGAAAATATCCGCGGCTACTTCGACTATATGGCGAAAAAGACGGGTACGCTGTGGGAAAACGTCGGCGATTACGCCTCGTGCAATCACGGTTTCGCTTCTCACGTCGCCGTGTGGCTTTGCGGTATATACAAATGAGTCATATTGAAGTTTTGAAATATAAAGACATTGAATACCGACGATTCAAAGCAAAATGGGTTGATGATAAAGGTTTCATTGTTCCTCTTTATCTTCAAGACGAAATAAACGATTATTACGCCTCGCAAATTCAGACAGATCAAATGGGCATTATTCAGTTGATCAAAGAAGCGGATAAGTTTAAATCAAGCGGATCGTATATTATAGCTATTAAGTTCTACTATGATGCTTTACGTAGATGCGATGAAATATGCGACAGAAAAACCGCATCACTTATACTTCCGAGACTTTCTTCATGTTACAGATTGACAAAACAGCCGCGCAAAGCGATTGG
>CACYEW010000119.1 GCA_902773455.1 uncultured Ruminococcus sp. | reverse complement strand
TGGCACACAAACGTCCTGCTTGCACCGATATGCGACAAAAAACCGACTGAAGTCAGGAAGGATCCTTACCTCAGCCGGTTTTTTATAAACTGTCCTTAAGAAGACCTCGCAAACGGTCTGTTTTTTTGTCTATTGCGGATCTGATCGTCGTTGATCGAATCATTTATATTTGAAAAATACCCTTATCGTATAAATATCTTTATTGAAGTTATACATATACGACTCCGTATTTATTCTCTTGTCCGCTTTTCCGGCGGCTTTCAAAGCTTCAATACAGTCTTTTCCTTCGTTGAACATCGCCGCGATCGCCTGATTGTAAATCGCTTTATTCGCACATTTGAACGTAAACGATTTGCAGTTGTTCTTTGCAAAGATCGCCGCGGCTTCCCTGATCCTGTTAAGATCGTATTTATCTATAACGAGACCGTTATGATAATAGTAATTTGCGCGTGTGGCGCTGCATACCGGAAGCTCGATTTTGCACATATCCGTATCTCTCGTTCTGAGCAGTTCTTCCGTAGTGATACAGAAATAACTGAAACCGAGATCGGTATTCTTTACCTCCTGAACGGTATTAGATCCGTCGTCCCACGTCGTATCGATATAATAGTAATCTCCGTCTATTTTCACGATGTTCCACGCGTGGCCGCCGTTGCGTTCACCGTTTTTCCTGCGGATATAGCCGGCGGCTTCAGCGCATTCGATACCGCATTTCTGAAGCAGATACTGCAACGCGCGCGCATACCCTTCGCATACCGCTTTCCCGTTGATGAAGACGCCGCAGATCGTTCTCAGATAGTCGATCTTGTCTTTATCGGGTCCTCCCTTTTTCTTTTCTTTGTTAAGGGCGATGGTATCGTAATCAACGGCTTGGATCAGCTTGACGTGCAAACGTATCGCAACGTCGTATGCGCTCATCGAGTCGTCTATACCCTCGAGGTATTTCGCAGCAGCTTCGTCGATACGCTTCTGCAGTACGGCGCACTCTTCCGCGCCCGCGCCGTAAAACAGGTTGACGCTGACGCCGTCAAACGACGCGTATTTATACCAGAACAATTCGGGATGATCGTATTCGATCGCTTCGGTTATCATACCGATGTCTTGTATCGTACAGCCTTCCACGGCAATTTTTTCCTCGTGGTTCGCGGCGGCGTTCACTATCGCGTCGTAAGCTTTACGGCACGAAGCCGTAAGACGTGAACGATAGAAATATTCCGGGCTGCCGTCAAGAACTCTGTCAAACTGTTCCGGCTTATAGGGCAAGCCGAAATCTCCGGGCACGAATTCGGGCTTTTTAGGAATGATTTTCTCATCTTCAATAACGTTTCCGGACATACCTATCAGATAAGCGAACGGATTGTTATTGTACTCGGGATGCGCTATCAGTTCACGTACGAGTTTTCGATATCCGGCTCCCGACGTGTTTTCGGTACTCTCATAATACGTCGTCCTGACCGCAGCCAAGGTGTTCTGATTAAGGAACCTCAGATACTGAACGGCAACGAGAGCTATGTGGCCTTCGGCAAGATCGTCAGAAAGATCCGGAAGATGCTTCAGCTGCCAGACGTGAGTCAGCTCTCTGACGAGCAATTCGGACAAGTTGACAGACGGTATCGAATACTCGATGAATACCTTCTTTTTACCGTCGACGAACGACGTGAGCGGTATATCCGTTCCCCTTCTCAGCACGCTGCGATTCTGCTTGAGCATATTGGTCAGTTTGACCGTTGATTCGAAGCAAAATTCGTAATCGTCGCCCAAAACTATGCCGTACGTACTTTCAAGGAAGATCTTTGCGCGTTCAAGATGCAGCTTCAGCGCTTTTTTGTTGTTTCCTACGAGATTTTCAGCGCACGCCGCGCACATCTTTCTGCCGTCTTCAAGCTCAATGAAATCATCGCTTTTAGGATACTTTTTACCGCAGAAATCGCACACGTTGTATTCAGTTACGGTAGCTATGTCAATAAACCTGACGTCATGCTTATCGTCGCCCAACAGGCCTGAAAGCTTATATAACGACGAAAAATCAAAGCACTCCGGCTCTTTGCCCTGACCGAAATACAGATACTCGCTCTTTTCATCGGATCCGGAGTACCATTTAAGGTATTCGTATATGGGATTGAACAACGTATGCAATACGTTGTCTCCCGCCGACATAAGGACCGATATCACGCCGAGATCCGTAGGTGAATCTTCAATTATCAGCAAATTGAATTGATCCGCTGATACGAGCTTGCCTTCGCCCGTCAACGTTATACGGGGCTGCTTTTTAAGAATTGTCTGAAACTGGGCGTCGTCAAACGGTTTGCTCAGCACGGGGCAAACAGCTATCGAATCGGATACCGACGGAAACATCGATCTCAGAAGCTCGTTGAACATGACGGCGGCAAGTGCGAGGGTCTTGTCCTTATCGCCGCCGAACTTTCCCGCTATCCTTACAGACAGTATCTTCGCTTTGCTTTCAAACACCAGATTCGGGTTTTCTTTTGAAAGACGCGCGTCGCTCGAATAAGAAGGCGACGAAACGTCCCCGTAACGCCGATACGTTTGTTTAGCTCTGCCGTCATTATCGGGGTCGTTTATGGCTATGTATCTGCTTTCCGGATCGTTTGTTTCGAGCGTATGCGGATCGATCTCATAATATCCGTCCGTCAATACCTCCATAGGAGCCCTGAAAACGGACAAATACACGTCGCTTACCGAAACGTCGCCGTCCGACGACTGCATTACCACGTGCTTCATCTGAGCTGTCTGCTCGATCTTTTCGTCGGAGGCTTCCACACGGTATTCGCGTGACTGCACGTATTGATAAACCTCATCGTTTTTACCGTTTACGGCGAGATGAGTATAAATAACGCCTTCAGCGGGATCGATGTTATCGATATGATATATATTTCCTTCGTAGAGCAGATTCTGATCGACAATAAAGTTCTGAGTAAGTCTTTTTTTCGGCATCGGGAGTACGATGCTGCTATCGTTGGTCTTCATAACGACCATATCTCTGCTGCTGATTATTTTATAAAGCCTGTACTCGTCTCTCAGCTGCACTTTGTCTTCCGGATTGTACTTTCCGTTCTCGTCAAAATCGCGTGAAGAAGAATACTCGAAAATTTTGAACAGATCTATATACGCATCCTGCGTTATTCCGTATATCTTCAGAATGGCTCTGAGGATCGCGTTGACGTCTCTGTTTCTCACAAATTCGTCAAACACGGGCGAACCGGACGCAAGATTCAAGATCTTTTCTTCCGAAATTCCTCCGGCGTTCGCTTCCACCAAAATGCGCTGAGCAATATCCTTCTCGGTACCTTCTTCCACCGGTATACGTTCGATCTGCGTAACGTTCCATTTTTCAGCGAGATTATCGATATAGTAATCGCGCAGCATATACGGTTTTGAGAAAACGATTATCAGAGCGGGCTTATCCGAAACCGTCGATATCCATTTTCTAAGCGCTGACGGCAGGTTGCTCTCGGAATCCATTGCGATTATAACGGAATAGTTATCGGGATTATAATAGGGAGAATTCAGCCTTATGCTCTTCCCTGCCGATCTGTTGCCGGAGTTGCCGGAATGCGAATCTATCGTCTCGCTGAAATTGGCGTACGGAACACAGTCGTCCGCAAACACCGTAACGCTTGACGCGCCCTTAGCAAGACACAGACGCGCAATGTTCATCATGACGCCGATCTCTTCGTCGGTTTTGATATTCTGCGTATAACTTCTTCTTCCCCGGTCGTTGACGCGTCCCTCGTAATTATAACAGCGTACGATAGCGCTCGGGCTGTAATTCATGGAGTCAACGGAGTCAAAATCGACAGCCAGCAGATTTTTAAGAACTTTATCAAGTCCGGACGTCCTTGTATGGTCAAAACAAACGTATCTGACCTGTCTCGACATATACCTGACTCTGAAGCCTTTATTCTTTTTCGCGTTTTTGGAATCGAGCGCGTTATTCCTTGTGATCTGTTTCAGCTTTGAATTGAGCATGGCAAGCTGACGGTTATACGTGTTCACCGTTTTAAGCGCATCGACGAAAACTATAGTGTCCGTAAGAGCGACAAATCCGCCGTGTTCGGCTTCGAAACGCGAAGAGCAGATATAGCAAAGCGACGTCACGAGAATGCTGTTATCGTCCACAGACGCTTCTTCTATCTGATCTTTTTCTCCCTTGACTTTGATTATTCTCCATATCGGATCGTCGAAATTGAAGGAATCGGATGATTTTTTATCGTAAAACAGACTCGATAATTCGGAAAATCCCGCTTTAAGATACTCGTATACCTCATCGATCTGCGTATCGCTGTTGCATACGAAAATAATATTGTCTCCGCGTGCGGCTATAACGGAAAGATATCTCAGGAAATACATTGAGAATTCGGAGAAAAATCCGCCGTTTATGAGTATGCTTTTATCGGTTTTGAGTATTCTGTCTAAACAGTCGAGGTATATTTCTTTTTTCTTTTCGGGGTTGCGTTTATCGTGTTCGACCGCGTCGCCGATATTCTTTGATACGAATTCGTGTTCGGTCGACGACAATTCTTCCGTAAGCATCGCGGAAAGATCGAGATCGCAGGCGTAATAATCTTTGTATTGCTTCTTTATCTCGTCGTCTATGGCTTTCAGATCCGCCGTTATTTTTGCTTTCTTTTCAATATCGTCGTCAAGGATTCCGGGGCATTCAGAATCAACAAGTTTTATTCCCTCAAGAAAGAAATACATTTCCCACAGAGCAAGAAGAGTGATCGTCGGATAAATGTAACCGGCCGTAAATACACTCGATATAAAGTCGTACGGTATCCAGCCGGCGCCGAAAACGGCGGGGACCTGATAAGCGATAAAAACGACCGCATAGATTATCGAAAGCGCGGTATTCAGATATTTTAATATATCCTTGACAAAGAACCACGTCTCATTATGGAAAAACCTTATTATCTTGCGTTCGAACTTCTGCAAAAACGTAAAATCACCGTTTTTCTTTTTCGGCCTGACGAGGTTTTTCTTTTGCAGACCGATACGCACGAATTTGCTTAAAAATCTGAAAATGAAACCTATTGCGAAATTGACGGCAATTACGGCAAATACCTTCGTAAAATAGCTTATCCTTGCGTTTACGGAGATCTTGTTTGCCAGCCATTGAATGAACGAAAGCGATCCGATCCATAAAACAAGCTCTTTCAGAATAAACAGTAATACGGTGACCGCGATCACGTATAAGGCGGTATATACCAGTATTATGAACCGTTTATATGTGATCTTTTTCTCTTTATCTTTTCTGAATGTGATGAATTCCATCGCAAAAGGAGCAGCCATCAATATAACGGCGGCAAGTATGAACAATACCTTTAACAAAAATATCAACGCGTCCATATTTCCGTTTACTCCTTATTCGTAAATATCTTCGATAAAGTCGGTGTCTATTATCGAATACGCTTTACGGTTTTCACCCGAGCAATAAGAATAACTGTAATCGATTTTATAATCCGGTATTTCGCGATACCCGGGTTTGCTCGTAATTTCCAGGTCTTCGATTATATTCGCCACAGTGTTTACCCTGGCTCTGAGTTTATCAGTGTGATGCTTGATTTTCGCGCGGGCCATATTACAGCAATCTTCATAGAATTCAACGTCAAGCTTGTATTCGTATACCCAGCGCAGCGCCGGAATATAAACGGTAAGAAGCTGATCGTATTTTTTTACGGCGTCGGTATTCTTTGCCAGCACCTTGTCAGATCTGTCTTTGAATTCATTCCACGCCTCATAGATCTTGCGTCGCTGTCTCTTCACAGCCGCCGCGGCTATTATGCTCAGCAGGATGAGCGGTGTGATTATCGAGACTAACGCTATTACCGCCGTCATTGCGTTTTGCGTTATCGCTTCCCATTGTATTACGACGAACGGTATATATAAAACCAGAAGCGCAAATATCAGACCGATCGTGACCGCCCCGATCTTTCTGAGACTGGCTCTGATCTCCGCTATTCTCGTCAAAAACCAGTTGCATTCTTCTTCTATGTCGGTCAGCGCGACGGATCTGCCCGCGCAGAACTCCACATATGCGAAAAACGTGGTCTCATACGCTTTTCGGGCGACTTCTTTAACGGTATTCAGACTTCTTTTCTCTTCGGTTTTTGCGCCGCCGGTGTAAATATAATCTTTCGCGTCGTCTTCAAGATCATCGTTTGAAATGCTTACTCTTCTTTTTCTCAAAAGTGCGGGTTTGTTTTCATAAGAACGTCCCGCGTAGGCAGACAGCCTTTCGGTCACATGTTCTTTCAGTTTATTAAGGTAATCGAGATGATGCTTGCGGAGCTCTTTCGCTTTTTCTTCAAAACGGTAAAACTCCGTTTTCGTATTCAGATCGCCGTCGTCAAACTTTTCTCCGGTATAATCGAACGGGGGATATTCTTCCGCAGTAAAAAGACTTCTTCTCTCTTCTTCTTTAACTACGGCTTCTTTTTCGTTTCCGCGTCTTATTACGCCTTCTTCAACGTCTTTGTCTTTCTCTTTTTCGGTTTTTTCTTTATCCGCGTCTACCGTAACGAGTTTTTTTGCTCTGTTGCCGAAAGTGTCAAGTGCGAAACGATTATTGTCAAGCGCGTAAAGCTTTGGAGCGAGCCCCACCTCGGGGTCTGAAAAACTCTTTGAACAGTTTTCCGCCTCTTTGTATTTTTTTTCGAAAAACGCTCTTTTTCCTTCGAGTTTTTCCGCGGTTTTATCCCAGTTGACTCTTCCGAATTCTCTCGCCTTTTTCTCGTGGCTTTTCCCTTCAATAAAGAGCTTTCCGCTTTCCGCACATTCGATCAGGTAAAAAGCAAGCCGCAGCGCGCAGTGCGAATTCTCCTTTTTATTGTTCACGCCGACTCTCCGGTTCGTTTCAAAAGAAACGAACTTCAAAAGATCCTGTTTTTTGAAATCAAGCATACGGCTGATAAGATCGCCGATACATTCCGTTAAGTCTTTGTTTTCCTTCACTTCCTCGAGCATTATCCCGATCTCTTGTTTATACAGCGGTAAAAGACTGCTGTCGAGCTGAGGACTGAAATTATCACGGTATATACGGCAGAAATCGTCGTAAGAAATAACGTCGCTCAAGTCGTTTTTATCTTTTATAACGATATCCGCAAGTTTTTGTTCGTCGGGAAAATCGATTAATCTCACCGCGTAATCACGGATAAGCTTTTTCCCTTCTTCATCGTTATCGCCGCTTTCCGGTCTTTTGTTTTCTTCGAATATTATAAGGATCTCGTTCGGGGTACGTCCGTTCACCTCTGACAGCTCATTGATCAGAGTTTTTCTTATATAACCGTTTATGAGCGTACGCAGAGCTTCCAGGCACGCATATCTTTCGCGTTGACCGTCCTTTGAAGAAATATCAGTGTATATTTTATAAACCAACAGATCAACGTAGATTATCAGATTGAAGTCGTTATTGATATCTTTATAGTTGTCTATCAATTCACCGATTTTCCGGACGCAGGCCTTATAGCCCTTTTCTTCGTCGTGCCACTCCGAGATAAGACAATCCAAAGATATAAGGCTCCTGTTTTCGTTCAGTATTTCAAAAACATCCGGATAATCGTCCTGCTTTCGTTCGGACGTATTTATAAAAAACGTATGCACAGATATTCCTCCGCTTATAAAATAAACCGCGGGTACACGGAGATGCCGGGCATCTCCGTGTACCGCTATAGCTCTGATCAGTCGTCGTCTTCTACTTGAGACCAACGGCGCTTCCAATCCTTAATAATATCGTTGTCTTTATCACGCATCGCAGACGCGTTGTAAATGCGTTTGCAGAGCTCGTACCCGGCGCGTTTGATACCGTTTTTCTGTCTTACGGGATCGTAATTGCCTTTTACGAGTTCCATACAAAGCCGCTCAAGCGAGTTGATAAGCATAGAGATAACGTCGACTCTGCTTCTCGGAGAATTGCAGTATCTGACGATCAGGGTAACTGCGTTGACGTCATCTTTAGATGCAAGGCCTCCGATAACGACCTTATTGCCTGTATCCGGATCTTTTGTCGATTTGCCGCGCAGGAATTCGGTTCCCTCGTAATTAACGATCAAAGCGCATTCTTTTTCAAACTGCTTTTCGCATTTTACGGCGTCGATCATAAATTTTCCGTCAAGCTTCAGCGCCGCTATCAGTTCGACTACGTCGGTCACGTTTATCGAGCGTCCGTTGAGCTTGATGTTCTCGTAAACATCGTTGCTTCCGAGAGCGGTTTTGATTTTTCTCTTTATACGGTATTTGCCTTTGGTTACGGTTATCATGCCGTAAGCGAACGCAAGCCAAAACAGACGGAAGAATCTGGCATCTTCATGTTCCTGCATTTCTTTCGTCACATACGGCATAAACAGGTGCCACGTCTTGTCGATGTGCGGGGTGCTTACAAGCGCCGCTTCATCACCCTGCCCTACGCGTTCTATCATTTTGCGAACGACCTGACGGTAATTCTTATAATAATCGCCGCCGGCAAGTTCGTTGAATTTTACTACGTATTTCGTCATGACACCGTAAACGGCGCGGTAACATTCAAGCACGTTTTTGTCGTAAGCGCTGTTTTGCTGGCTTGCCACGTTTACTCCGAGTATCTGTCCGAGCTCGGGGCATTTCGCAGCAACGACGGGATTGAAGCCCCAGAAGGTTTTGTGCTTCTTGACAGGGGTGAATTCATC
>CACYEW010000118.1 GCA_902773455.1 uncultured Ruminococcus sp. | reverse complement strand
TTTGCCGCCCATCATCGCGGCGTATAACAAATATCCGAGCACGGATATTACGACCGTGGCGAGCATGATAATGCCGAAAATCTTCAGATTTGCAAGAAATCCCGTCCAAAAATAGTCCGGCCTGCCGATATCGAACAGCGTCACGAATATCATTATGCCGAGCATAACGGATAAGAGTATCTTCAATACTACGAAGAGTATCGAAGGGTTTTTAAGCAGATCGAATTCGTACGTCCAGCGGTATTTGCCGTCGATGCAGTAAACTATCTCTTCTCCGACTTTGCCGCAGGCTTGCTTTTCCGGCACGCCGTTTTCTTTATCCATATCCGTTCTCCTTAGCTTTTTTTGACATTTTACCACACTTTTTCTGATTTTGCAAGCAAATGCGGAAAAATAGTGAAAGCTCAATTAAAAAAGTATCTTAAAAAAACAACTAAAACCATTTTATAATTATTGAATTATTCAAATATGTGTGTTATAATAGGATGAATAGTTATATGAGGTATGAAATGGCTTACGATCCGAAACCGACGAGGTATCCTTTTCCCGCGGATACCGCGTCGCATTACATAGATATAAATATGGACAGGGGCATAAAATTCGATAAGGATTACCCCTACGTGGACAAAAGCTCCGGTTTTAATTTCAGAAGAGCACTCGTGTTCTTTTTGCTGAACGTCATCGTTTTTCCCGTTGCGGCGATAAGGCTCGGGCTTAAAACGAACGGAAAAAAGAATTTGAAAAAACATAAAGAAACGCTGAAAAAGGGCGTTATTTCGTGCAGCAACCACATACATTTCTGGGATTACATCTGCATAATGCGCGCGATAAGGCCGAAAAAGCCTTACGTTCTCGCGTGGGATAAAAACATCAACGGCGAAACGGGTACGCTCATGCGTCTCGTCGGCGGGATCCCCATACCGAAAAACGATATCCACGCTTCTCACGCGTTCGGCGACTGTGTCGGCGGTATGCTCGACGGCGGCTGGCTCCACGTTTACGCGGAAGGCAGTATGTGGGAGTTTTACAGACCGATAAGACCTTTCAAAAACGGCGCGGCTTATTTAGCCTGCAAATTCGGAAAACCGATACTGCCGATAGCGTTTTCGTACAGAGAACCGGGGTTCATCAGAAAAAAGATTTTCAGGCAGACCGCGCTTCTTACCGTTAATATCGGCGAGCCGCTTTTCCCCGATGAAACTCTGCGGCACATCGACCGGGTAACGGATCTGCAGCGGCGCAGTCACGAGGCGGTATGCGCTCTTGCGGGCTTCGGACCCGGCGAAAATATCTATCCGCCGGTATATAACGACTCAAAACGTATCGATTACTATACGGACGAATACGGCAAAAAAGACGGAGAGCGCGGATGAATAACGATTTTCAGATCGAAAAATATCTTTTTCACCAGGGCACGTATTTCAGAGCTTACGAATATTTCGGCGTTCATATCGAAGACGGGATGACCGTTTTCCGCACCTGGGCGCCGAACGCCGACGCCGTTTACGTTGCGGGCGATTTCAACGGCTGGGGCGATTCTCTGCCCATGACGAGGATCACGGACAACGGTATATGGGAAGCGAAGACCGACCTTTATTTCGATAACGGTTGGCGGATGAAATATAAATACGTTATCAGAAACGGCGGGAAGACGGTTTTCAAAGCCGATCCTTACGCCGTATTCGACGGCACGCATAACGAAACGGCTTCTTATCTGTACGTCCTTCCCGATTTCGGCTGGGAGGACGCGGACTGGCTCGAATGCAGAAAAACGGCGATCTGCGAAAATGAAGGCAGACCGGCGTATACGGCGCCGATAAATATATACGAGGTCCATCTCGGATCGTTCATGCGGCGCGGGGACGGTACTTATCTGACGTACAGAGAGCTTGCCGACACTATCGCGCCCTACGTGAAGCGTATGGGATATACGCATATAGAGATACTGCCCGTCGCCGAGCATCCGCTCGACGAGAGCTGGGGGTACCAGATCTGCGGTTTCTACGCTCCGACCTCACGCTTCGGCGAGCCTTCCGACTTTATGTATTTCGTCAACAAGATGCATAAATACGGTATCGGCGTTATAATGGACTGGGTGCCGGCTCATTTTTCAAAGGATCCGCACGGGCTGATCGAATTCGACGGTTCGCTCTGCTACGAATATCAGGGCGAAGACAGAAAAGAACACAAGGTATGGGGTACGCGGTTCTTCGACGTCGGCCGCGAAGAGGTACAGTCTTTTCTGATATCTAACGCGATCTACTGGCTCTCGGTATATCATATCGACGGGCTCCGCGTCGACGCGGTCGCTTCGATGCTCTATCTCGATTTTGACAGAAAACCCGGAGAGTGGACGCCCGCTTACGACGGCTCCAACAAAAATTACGAAGCAATAGCGTTTTTCAAAAAGCTGAACACAGCCGTGTTCGAGCGCTTCAACGACGTTCTTATGATCGCCGAAGAGTCGTCCGACTGGCCCATGCTGACAAAACCCGTATACGCGGGCGGTCTCGGCTTCAGCTTCAAATGGGATATGGGATTCATGAACGATACTTTGTACTACTTTTCAAAGGATCCTGTTTACCGTAAATACGAGCATAACCGCATCACGTTTTCGATGATGTATTCGTTTTCCGAAAACTACATACTTTCCGTATCTCACGACGAGGTAGTGCACGGAAAAAAGTCGCTTATCGACAAAATGTTCGGCACGTATGAACAGAAATTCGACGGGCTGCGCTGTTATCTTACGTATATGATGTGTCATCCCGGAAAAAAACTGCTGTTTATGGGTTCGGAATACGGCCAGTTCCGCGAATGGGACTGTACGTCTTCGCTCGAATGGTTCATGACCGGTTTCGAAAAGCACTCGCAGCTCTGGATGTTTACCGCCGCTTTAAATCACTTTTATCTGCAGACGAAGCAGCTCTGGGAGCGCGATTTCGGCTGGGAAGGTTTCAAATGGATCAAAGCGGACGCCGCCGACGACAACGCTGCGATATTTCTGAGATACGCCGCCGACGGTTCTTTCGTGCTCTGCGCTTTCAATTTTTCCGCTTCTCCGCTCTCCGGATATAAGACCGGCGTTCCGGGACCGGGCGCTTATACCGAAATATTCGCAACGGTACCGTCTGAATGCACGACCGTTTTCACGTCTTCCGACGGATGCGACGGATTTTTGTCGAGCGTTTTGCTCGATCTGCCTCCGCTTTCAGCTTCAGTTTATAAATACGAACCGATAAAACGTAAAATACAATAAAGGAGATACAGCCATGTTACAGAAAAAAGAATGCGTTGCCATGCTGCTCGCGGGCGGTCAGGGCAGCCGACTGTATAACCTTACCGAAAAGACGGCGAAACCCGCCGTACCTTTCGGAGGCAAATACAGGATCATCGACTTTACTTTATCAAACTGCGTGAACTCCGGCATCGATACCGTCGGCGTTCTTACGCAGTATCAGCCTTACGTTTTGAACGAGTATATCGGCAGCGGTCAGCCGTGGGACCTTGACAGAACTTACGGCGGCGTAAAGATACTGCCTCCGTATCAGCGCGCCACCGGCGCGGCGTGGTATACCGGCACGGCGAACGCGATATATCAGAACCTGGATTTCATTGAAAGATACGATCCCGATTACGTTCTGATACTCTCGGGCGACCATATTTATAAAATGGATTATTCCGAAATGCTACGTTATCATATCGAAAAGGGCGCCGACTGCACGATAGCGGTCATAGAGGTGCCGCTCGACGAGGCTTCGCGCTTCGGTATAATGAACACGAACGACGACGGTTCGATATATCAGTTTGAAGAAAAACCCGCCAAGCCGAAAAGCACGAAGGCTTCGATGGGCATATACATATTCGGTAAAGAGGTCCTCAAAAAATATCTCGAAGAGGACGAGGCCGATGAAAAATCGTCTAACGACTTCGGCAAAAACGTCATACCGCGGATGCTGAATTCCGGCGCGAAGATGTTCGCTTATCCGTTCTCCGGTTACTGGAAAGACGTCGGAACGGTAAAGAGCCTCTGGGAAGCCAATATGGACCTGATCGGAGCGAAGCCGGCGCTCGATCTGCGCACGCCGAAGCAGCGCATCCTTTCAAGAAACTCGACGAGACCTCCGCACTTTATCGGAAGCGAAGCGTACGTCGCAAACTCGCTCATCACCGAAGGCTGCGAGATATACGGCACCGTTATCAATTCCGTGCTCTTCGGCGGAGTCAAGGTAGCCTCCGGCGCCGTAGTTAAGGATTCCGTTATATTTGAAGAGTCCGAAATCGGCGAGGGCTCGGTTGTGGAATACAGCATGCTTGACTGCCGCGTATCGGTCGGCAAAGACTGCCGCGTGGGCGAACCCGCCGTATCAAATAAGGGCATCGCTCTGCTCGGCGCGGATCTCCGTTTGCCGGATAAGACCGTCATCTGCGGCGGAGTTATGACGAGCGAATTACCGAAGGAGGTTAAATAAGATGTCTGTAACGGGTATAATCTTCTCAAACATCCACGATAAAAACCTGCCGGAGCTTACGCGTTTGCGTACGATGGCTTCCGTACCGTTCGGATGCAGATACAGATTCATAGACTTCACGCTTTCGAATATGGTCAATTCCGGCGTAACGAGCGTTGGTATAATCACGCAGACGAATTATCAGTCGCTTGCCGACCATATCGGTACCGGTAAGGACTGGGATCTCGCGACCAGAGCCGGCGGCGTAAAGCTGATCTCTCCGCACATCACGGCTTTTGCAAACGATCATATAAGATCTCACATTTCTTCGAGACTCGAATCTCTCAAATCGGCGACGGTCTATATAGCCAGAAGAAAAGAGGATCTCGTGGTTTTATCCGACTGCGACGTTATATGCAATATCGACCTCGGCGATATGATCGCGTTTCACGAAAAGACCGGCGCGGCGATAACGCTCGCCACGAAAAAGATGGTCCTCACGCCCGAATCGGCGGCTAAGAACGTCATAGTCGAAAAGGATGAAACGGGCAGAGTGAACGATCTTCTGATCTATCCGCTCGATACCTCCGGCGAGCATTCGGTCAGCCTTAATATAATGGTGCTCGACCGTGAAAAGCTGCTCAATATCGTCAACGACGCGGCGGCTCACGGCTACACGTCGTTCAATTCCGACGTTATCCTCAGGCACCTCAAATCCGAGAAAATAATGGCTTACGAATACGAAGGCTATTTCGCCTGCGTCAGCTCCCTTTCCGAATATTTCTCGTGCAGTCTCGATCTTCTCGATCCCAAGGTCAGAAACGCGCTTTTCGGAGTCAAAAACAGACCGATCTACACGAAAATCAGAAACTCGCCTCCCACAAGATATTCAGACGGCGTGACCGTTTCCGATTCTCTTTTCGCCGACGGCTGTCTCATCAGCGGTCACGTTGAGAATTCGATCATCTTCCGCGGAGTTACGATAGGCAAAGGAGCCGTCGTAAAGAACTCGATCATCATGCAGGACAGCGTGATAAGCGCCGGAGCCGAGATAAACTGCTCCGTACTTGACAAAAACGTGGTCGTCAAAGAAGGCGTCCGTCTTTCCGGTCACGCTTCTCTGCCGTTCTACGTACCGAAAAACACCATAGTATAAGGATAATTATGAAAATTCTTTTTGCAGCTTCAGAGGTTTTGCCGTTCTCGTCGTCGGGAGGTCTCGGCGACGTGATCGGTTCTCTTCCCAAAGCCTTGAAAAAACGGTATGAGGATTATGACGTCAGAGTCATATCTCCTCTGTATTCCGCGGTAAAGGAAGAATACCGCAGAAAAATGAAAAAAGAAAAGGAATTTCAGGTAAAGCTGAACTGGCGTAAGCAATACTGCGCGATATACAGCCTTGAATCCGACGGCGTGATATATTATTTCGTCGATAACGAGTATTATTTCAAACGCGCTTCGCTTTACGGCAGCTATGACGACGGCGAAAGATTCTCGTATTTTTGCTCGGCGATACTCACCTTCATGGATCAGCTCGACTTTTTCCCCGACGTGATGAACTGCAACGACTGGCAGACGGCTCTCGCCGTGATACAGCTGAAAACGAAATATGCGATAGACAGACGCTACGCATCGGTAAAGACCGTATTTTCGATACACAACATTCTGTTTCAGGGGCAGTACGATCACGCGGTATCGGGCGACGTGTTCGATCTCGATCCGAGGTATTACGAGATATACGATTATAACGGACAGATCAACCTTATGAAAGGCGCGATCGTCTGCTCCGACAGAGTCGTCACGGTAAGCGAAAGGTACGCGAAAGAGATAATGACGCCGGAATTTGCAAACGGTCTCGATCCGATAATCAGAATGTACTCATGCAAGCTCTCCGGCATACTGAACGGTATCGACTACGCTTACTACGATCCGCATACGGATAAGGCGCTTTACAAAAATTACACGTTCCGGAGCGTCAAAAGAAAAGCCGAAAACAAAGTCGCGCTGCAGGCTGAGATCGGTCTGCCGGTAAGAGCCGACGTGCCGATGATATCGATGATCAGCCGGCTTACCGATCAGAAAGGTCTCGATCTTTTGCACGAGCGCGCCGAGGAGCTGCTTTACGACGACGTTCAGCTCGTCATACTCGGCACGGGCGACCGTTATTACGAAGACTTTTTCAGATCTCTGCAATACCGTTACAACGATAAAGTCAGAGCGATAATAGCATACGACAAAGAACTTTCCAAGAGGATATACGCGTCGTCTGATATCTTCCTGATGCCGTCGAAGACAGAACCGTGCGGACTTTCGCAGATGATAGCGTCCCGTTACGGCGCCGTACCGGTCGTACGCGAAACGGGCGGTCTGTACGACTCGATCAAGCCGTATCATACGGAAGGCGGCAGACACGTCGGCAACGGCTTCACTTTTGCATCTTATAACAGCGGCGATATGCTCTACGTGATACGCGAAGCCCTCGCTCTTTATCGGAACAAAGAAGAATTCACGGCGCTTGCCGAAAAGATCATGAAGCACGATTTTTCATGGTCTGTATCGGCGGAAAAATACGCGCAGCTCTACAACTCAGTTGAATGAAAGGCAACACCCGGCAATGACAGTAAACGAAGCAAGAAAACTCATAACCGAAAAACTCGATAAATATTTCGCCGCGCGTCCGGAAACGGCGTCCGACGAACAGATGTATAAAGCGACGGTAATGACCGTACGCGACCTTTTGATGAAGAAAAACGCGTCTTTTGAGAAAAAGATAATAAAGGCGGGGGCGAAGAAAGTCTATTACATGTGTATGGAATTTCTGATCGGACCGTCTCTTAAATCAAATCTCTGCAACCTCGGGATTTACGACTCTTTCAAAGAGGCTTTGTCCGGTATGGGATTTTCATTGAAATCCCTGATAAAATCCGAAGCTGATCCGGGTCTCGGCAACGGCGGTCTCGGCAGGCTCGCCGCATGCTATATGAGTTCTCTTTCTTCGCAGGATTACCCCGCGGTGGGTCACTGTCTATGCTACGAATACGGATTTTTCAGGCAGAAGATCGTCGAGTGCGAGCAAGCCGAACTGCCGGAGATATGGCTCCCGTCGGGTGAAGCGTGGCTCGTGCCGCGTACCGACTGCGCCGTCACCGTCAAATTCGGCGGCAGCATAAAAGAAGAATGGCGCGAAGGCGGAATGTATATAAAATACGACGGCGCCGAAGAGGTCGAAGCCGTGCCTTACGATATGCTCATATCGGGAAGCGGCGGCGAGGCGGTAAACACGCTGAGATTATGGCGTGCGAGAGATTTCAAGAGCTTCGATATGAAGGCGTTTTCACAGGGCAGATATCTGAAAGCCCTTGAGGAACGTACAAATGCCGAGCTCATATCAAAGGTCCTTTACCCTTCCGACGATCACGACGCGGGCAAGCTTTTAAGGCTCACTCAGCAGTATTTTCTCGTTTCGGCGGCTTTGCAGAGCATAATGCACGACCATCTCGAGCAGCACGGCACGGCTGACAATCTGCCTGAATACGCCGCGATACATATCAACGACACGCATCCGGCTATGTGCGTGGCGGAGCTTATGAGGATACTGCTCGACGAATGCAACTACAGCTGGGACAAGGCGTGGGATATAACGAAGGCGACCATATCTTACACAAACCATACCGTTATGCCCGAGGCGCTTGAAACGTGGCGGCAGGATCTTTTCAGCATACGCCTGCCGAGAATATATTCGATAATCTGCGAGATAAACCGCAGATTCTGCGAAAAGCTCTGGAACGAATATACTCACGACGTCGATAAGATCAACCGTATGTCTGTGATCGGAGGCGGGGTCGTCCGTATGGCGAATCTCTCCGTCATCGGTTCTCATACCGTCAACGGCGTTTCGGCGCTCCATTCCGATATACTTAAAAAGACAGTTTTCAGCGACTTTTACGGATATGAACCGGAAAAGTTCACAAACGTCACGAACGGCATAGATCACAGAAGATGGCTTCTTTACTCCAACCCCGGTCTCGTTTCCCTGCTCGACGAGTGCATCGGAACGGGATATAAAAAGCATCCTGAAAAGCTTTCCGAATTTTCAAAATTCAGAGACGACGCTTCGGTTCTCGAAAGACTCGGTCAGATCAAGCGGGAAAATAAGGAAAGGCTCGTCAAATACGCGGCGTCGGAAAAGGGCGCTGTGCTTAACCCCGATATGCTTTTCGACGTTCATATCAAGCGTATGCACGAATACAAACGTCAGCTTCTGAACGTGCTTCGCATAATATCAATATATAACGCTCTGCTTGAAGATCCCGGTCTCGATATAACGCCGCAGTGCTTCATATTCTCGGCAAAAGCCGCGCCGGGTTATTATCACGCAAAACAGCTTATAAAGCTGATAAACCGCCTCGGCGCCGATATTGCAAAACGTCCGGAGCTGAAAGACAAGCTTTCGGTCGCGTTTCTTGAAAACTACTGCGTATCGCTTGCCGAAAAGCTGATACCCGCGGCGGAGATATCCGAGCAGATATCTCTTGCAGGCAAAGAGGCGAGCGGTACCGGCAATATGAAGCTGATGATGAACGGCG
>CACYEW010000117.1 GCA_902773455.1 uncultured Ruminococcus sp. | reverse complement strand
GCTCGTCGGCATTATCATCGGTATTTCGATATCGTAGGTGCCGTCGACGAAGCCGGTGATCGTATTGATGAAAAGCTCGTATACCGTCGTTCCGTCTTCGGACAGTCCCGGACCTGTAAGCGAATATCTGTTTTCATAATACGATCTGATATCCGGAACTACCTTCGTTATATCGGACAAAGCCTTTATAACGTCCGCATTCTCGCCGCCCGAAGGGAGTATGATATCTCTGCCGGCTCTTTTGAAGCCGTATTCGGCGGGCGGGATATACGTAACTATATCGTCCGGATTGATGAAATTGAATATATTGTCGTACTCGATCTCAGCCGCCGCGCCTCTGACCGTATAAGGCGTAGCGAAAGTATACGCGTATACGCGTTCCTTGCCGTATTCGCGGTCGAGAAGCACGCCGAGCAGATTTGCCGCGGCGGCGCCTCTGCTGTGACCGCAGACCACGATCTGCGAATCGGACGAAGCGTTCAGATAACCTTTGATATGCTCGAAAATATCCTCGGCGCAGTACAGGAAATTCTCGGCGTACTGCGTTTCGTTATCGTGAGAAGGCGCAAAGTCGAAATTCGAGAGCCATTCGCCGCCGCTTGTGCCGCGCACAGCCACGACGTACACTTCTTTTCCGTTGCGTACGCATTTACCGACAACGTACGCACAGGTGTGAGACGCGTCGTTCGACGCTTTCGTAAAGTTCATCGAAAGAACGTGCGTAAGTCCCGCCGCTTTGAGCCGGCTCACCATACCGGATTCATTGCTGACGCCGGCAAAATTGAGCAGAGTCAACGCAAAATCGTATGAAAGCGTCGAGCTGCTTTTCGGCATATCGGGCAGAACGGACGGTACCGGTTCCGGTTCATCCGTCACCGGTTCCGTGACCGGTTCCGTAACGGGATCGGTGACTTTTTCGGTTACCGGTTCGGTCTGCTTTTCCGTGACCGGCTCGGTCTGCCTTTCGGTGACGGGCTCCGTGACTCTTTCGGTCGCTTTCTCCGTCTGCTTTTCAGTCACGGGTTCGGTCTTTATTTCCGTTGCAGGTTCGGTTTGCGGCGCGTCCGTTTCGGTCTGTTTTTCGGTCGCTTTATCCGTTTCCGTCGATATCGGTTCCGTACGTTTATCCGTCGGAATATCGGTCGCGGCGTTTGTTTCCGTGCGTGCGGATTCTGTTTGTACCGCTTCCGTTATCTCTTCTTCGGTGATATCCGCCGCAGTTGCGGACGCTTCGGACGAAAGATCCGGCTTTCCGGTAGTCGAAGCGTCGTTCTGCGCGTTGGCGCAGCCCGCAAGCAGCATCAGGACCGAAAGAAACAGTGCAATTATTCTTATTGGATTGTTTTTCATATTTGCGCCTTTCATTAAAAGCGCGTCGGATACGGATATCCGGCGCGCTGAAAAAAACGTATTACTCTTCTGCGGGTGCCTCAGCCTGCTCTTCCGGAGCTTCCGTCTGTTCTTCGGCAGCTTCGGACTGCTCTTCGGCGGGAACTTCCTCTTCTTCGGGTTCCGGCTCGAGAAGCTCACGGATCGAAAGATTGACCTTCTTCTTTTCGTAGTCGATGCCCGTGATCTTTACTTCTTTTTCTTCGCCTAAGCTGACGACGTCTTCGGGTTTTTCAACGCGCTTCAGCGCAAGCTGTGAAATGTGGATAAGACCGTCAACGCCGGGGAGTATTTCGCCGAACGCGCCGAACGTCGTGATGTTGACGATCTTTACGGTGATAACGTCGCCTTCATGGTACTGACCGATGAACAGCGTCCACGGATTGGTGTCTTCGGTCTTGTGACCGAGCGTGATCTTCTTCTTTTCCTTGTCTACGGATTTGACGAAGACTTTGATCTTATCGCCGACGGCGACAACGTCCGACGGGGACGAGATGTGACGCCACGAAAGCTCCGAGGTATGTACGAGTCCGTCTACGCCCGCGCCGAGCTCAACGAACGCGCCGTAAGGCTGTATGGATCTTACCACGCCCTCATATTCGAATCCTTCTTCGATCTCTTCCCAGAACTTGGCTTCGGCGGCTTTGCGTTCCGCTCTGGCGGCGGCTCTTGCGGGGATGCGCGCCGACGCTTTGATCCTCTTTCTCGCAGGATCGAGTTCGATGATCTTGAAGAGCATCTTTTTGCCGATAAGCGTGTTCATATCGCCGTCTTCTTCAACGGTGGTATGGGACGCGGGCACGAACGCTCTTACTCCGCTGATGGAGCAGATCGCTCCGCCGCGTACGACTTCCACGAACTTGCCTTCGACGTATTCGCCGCTCTCGTAAGCAGCGACAACCTTCTGCCAGTTGTTCTTAGCGTCGTACTTTCTCTTTGAAAGCGTTGCAACGCCGTCCACGTCGCTTACTCTTACGGC
>CACYEW010000116.1 GCA_902773455.1 uncultured Ruminococcus sp. | reverse complement strand
GATAGCGAAAGCCAACGGAGTGGCGATGTACGACGTCTTCACCGGCTTCAAATATATCGGCGAGAAGATGAACGAGCTCGAAGATAAAGAAAACGGCGTTGAATTCATACTCGGATTTGAAGAGAGCAACGGTTATCTGCGCGGAACGTACGCAAGAGATAAGGACGCGGTCGTCGCCGCGATGCTCGTATGCGAGGCGGCGGCTCATTACGCAAGCCTCGGTATGACGCTTTACGACGTGCTTCTTCAGATCTACGAAAAATACGGTCATTTTCTCGACGCGGTCGACAGCGTTTATATGGAAGGCCTCGACGGTCTATCGAGAATGGCGGATATAATGAAAGCGCTGCGCGCCGATCCGCCGAAGGAACTCGCCGGATTCGAGGTCACGGCGTACACCGATTACGCAGTGCCTGAACGTACGGATCTGCAGACCGGTGAAAAGACGCCGCTCGCCACCGGTAAAAACAACACGCTTTACTTCAACCTCGGCGAAGACGTCGTCGTCATCCGTCCCTCCGGCACGGAACCGAAGATAAAATTCTACTATATGGTCGGCGGAAAGACGGAAGAAGAGACGAAAGAAAAGCTGAAAAAGCTCAAAACTCTGCCTGCGGCGATAACGAAAGCGTAGGCGCAGTAAGATATGGGAGATTATTTCGATCAGGCTGACTGGTACAGACAGTATCTTTCAGACGGTGAAAACGTCAGATGGACCGGTAAGCCGGAGATGAAGATCGGTTTTCAGCCGATATATCTGTTTCTGATACCGTTTTTCACGGTATGGTTCGGCGGCGTTTTGACCGCCACTGTCAGCAGTATCGCCGGCGCGGTAAACGGCGAGTCGGATCTGTTCATGCTCTTTTTCATGATACCGTTCTGGGCGGGCGGCGGATTCTTCGTATATATGCTCTTCATTCTGCCCTATCTGCAGAGAAAGCACACGAGATACGCCGTCACCGATAAAAAGGTCATCGAAGAATTCCGCGGAAAGGTCAAGATGATAAATCTTGACCCGACGCCGCTGATACAGTTGTCGGTCATAAACAAACGCGGCTGCGGTTCGATCTCGATCGGCGGAACGTACAACGCAGCCGGTTATGCGACGACGTTCTTCTCGTCCCCGTGGCAGAACCAGGGCAGCATCGTCATAATGAATATAAAAGAACCCGCGAAAGTCTACGACCTGCTGACGGATAAAACCGGAAAATAAAACAAAAACAAGGCTGTTCAAGGTCTGAACGTGATTCAGATCAATAAACAGCCTTTTTCGTTAACCGTCCGTCAGAGCGTTTCACGCCCCGGGCGTTTTTTCATCATTTTCAGAACTTATGTCCGCACTGAGTACAGAATTTCGAACCGGGCTCGATCGCCGCGCCGCAGGTCGGGCATACCGTGGGAACTTCTTCCGCGGGAGCGGGAGTTTCCTGTTTTTCTTCGGCGGGCGTTTCCTTCTTTTCTTCGGCGGGAGCGGCCACCGCTGCGGGAGCCGTTTCACCCGGCTTTACGTTCTTCATTATCTCTTCATAGAACGCCGCCTGAACAAGTCCCATGAAAAGCGGCAGGCATACAGCCACTACGATCATGAACAGGAAGAGTATTATGAGGAAAAGGAAACCGACGTAAGGTATTTTGCCGAGCAGCATGAGTATCACGCTTACGAGGCACACGGCGGCGTACGGAATGATATCGGCGGCGAACATCAGGCCGACGTAGCCTTTCGTTCTCTCTTTCGATACCTTATAAGCGTCGAACGGATCGCCGTCTTTTTCCATAACGAGTATGTACGGAACGAGGCGGTACTGATACGTTTTGATGATCGCGAAGATGAAGCCGACTATCGGAATGCAGCTCCAGAGAGCGATCAGGAGGCTGGACCAGCCCATACCTTTGATCGTTCTGCCGACGGTTTTGCCGTCTTTGAAAGCGTCGAACAGATACTTGCCTTCGACGTTTTCACCGCGGTAGCCGTGCAGATAGACCATTACGGTACCGACCTGAAGCAGCATCAGGAGGAAGAACGCAATACCGAATACAAGGCCGAACGCGACGGTGATGAACGCTTCGAGAAGAACCGCTATAAGTGAAATGCCCCAAAGCTTAAAGGGTTTTTTGGCAACGACTTTAAGAGCGTTGCTGTAAATCGTCTTTAACATAACAGCATATCTCCTTTACATTTATTACCTATATAATAACGCTTTTCAAACTGTTTGTCAAGTATTTTAGATGAATTTATAAAATTAGTTGCGGAGTATATCAGTCCACCGATTTGAGCGATTCTACCATGCTGATCTTTCTTATCGGCCTGTTCATATAAAGATCGACCGCGAGCGAGAAAAGGACCGTCAAAGCCGCCGCGAAGACGTAGCTCAGAGGATGGATGTCGCGTCCGAACATCACGAGATCTATTTCGGCGGTCTTTATCACATAATCGGCAAGGAGCCTGCCGAGTCCGAGTCCGATCAGCGTGCCGGTGAGCGTAAGCGCGATGCTCTCTCTGAATATGTACTGCGACACCTCGGCGTCGTTGAAGCCGAGCACCTCGAGCGTGGCTATCTCTCTTTTTCTCTCGGCGATATTGATGCTCGCGAGGTTGTAAAGCACTATCACCGCGAGAAGCATCGCGGAGATGATAAGGACCAGAACGACGGCGTTGAACGCCTGCATCATACGCGAAAACGTCTCTTTGATCTGAGTCTGAGTCTGTACCATCACGATACGGTCGAGCGCGTTTATCTCCGACATCATCGCCGTTTCCGCTTCTTTGCTTACGTCGTAGCTGAGCACGATCAGATTGAAATCGAATTCTCCGACCGCTTCTTCGTAAGTCTCGGGAAGCATATACACGAAATGCGATATGTAATTTTCCACGACTCCCGATATGGTAACCGTGCCTTCGACGCCCGCGCCAGTGCCGAGACTTACGCTGTCTCCTACTCCGACTCCGAGCAGCGCCGCGAGTTTTTCGGTTATGAGGACCGAGCCCTTTTCAAGCGTATATTCTTCTTTTGTGATCCTGTTTCTGAAATTTATCATTTTATCGGCAGCTTCCGCCGATTCGACGACGTAAACGTAACCCTGATATTTGCCGCCGTTTGCGGAAATATCCTCCGTCTTCTGCATTGCGAGCATTTCAGACGCGTTTTCATCGTAGCCTTTCAGGATTTCCCCGATCTTTTCCCTGTACTGTTCGTCCGGACCGTCTATCGCGGCGAACGCGTCGTAACAGATCACGGTATCGAAATGCTTTCCTACGATATCAGATATCGAATCGCGAAGCGCGAACCCGCATAAAACAAGCGCGGTACAGCCCATTATGCCGATAAGCGTCATTATCATACGCTTTTTGTATCTGAAAATGTTTCTTACCGATACTTTCGTGAAAAACGAGAGCCTGTTCCATATAAATCCGATCCGTTCGAGAAGCACCCGTTTGCCGGATTTCGGCGCTTCCGCCCGCATCAGCTTCGCCGGCACCGGTCTCATCACCTTGTAACAGCACAGCGTGACCGTAACGAAAGCAAGCATAAGACTGAAAGCCGTTATAACTGCCGCGTCGGTGAAGATGAACGGCATATAAGTCACGCGGATACGGTAAAGCATACCGTACGCCTTCTGTATAGCGAACGGGAACACCTTATAGCCCGTCGCAAGACCGACTGCGCAGCCGAGAAAAGTCGCCGACAGACAGTAGAATATATATTTGCCGAGTATCCGCCCGGTAGTATAGCCGAGCGCTTTCATCGTTCCGATCTGCGTTCTCTCCTCCTCTACCATACGCGTCATACCGGTCATGCAGACGAGCGCGGCGACGAGTATGAAAAACGCGGGAAATACCTTTGATATGTTTTCGATCCTCTCCGCGTTTTCGCCGTATTCGGCGTAGCCTGCATTATCGTCGCGGGTGAATACGTACCAGACCGGCTCTTTGAGCTCGGATATGCGTTTTCTGCCGTCTTCAAGCTCAATTCTCGCCTCGTCAAGCTTTTTTACGCCGTCTTCATATTCGGCTTTGCCTTTTTCGAATTCGGATATTGCGTCGTCAAGCTCTTTCCGCTTTTCCGAAAGCTCGGCTTCGCCTTCTTCAAACTGCTTTCTGCCTTCTTCGAGCTGTTCTTTGCCCTGCTCCAGTTCTTTCTTCGCGTCGGCGAGCAGCACGGCTCCGTTGAGCATAAGATTTTCGTTATACTCTATCTGCGCCTTTGCGTCGTCGAGCTTGGCTTTTGCCTCGCCTAACTTCTTGTCGGCTTCTTTTTCCGATTTTTTCAGCTTCTTTTTCGCGCCTTCAAGCTCCGCCGCGTATTTATCGTACTCCGCCTGCTTTTCATCAAGCTCCGCCTTCGACGAATCGAGATATTCTTTTATTTTCATAAAAGCCGCGTACGCTTTGTCGAGCTGATCCTTCAGAAGCGTTTTCTGCTCGGGATCGGCGTTGATCGCCTCGCAGATCGCGTCGTATCTTTCTTTCGCTTCCTCGTAATATCCGTACGCTTTATCGTAAAATCCGCAAAGCGAACCGTACGTTTCCCACGCTGAATCGAGCTCAGGCTTTGCTTCGGACAGCTGCATTTCGGCTTTTTCGATCTCGTGTCTTGCGTTCGAAAGCTCTTTTTCCGCCGCAAGCTTCGCCTCGGCGTATTCCTCATACCCCTGATCGTAAGCCCGGTGCGCCTCGATAAGCGCCGTGCTTGCGTTCGCGGCGTCTTCGGTCATTTTCCGAAGCTCCGCTTCTCCGTCCGATATCTTTTGTTCCGCTTCCGAAAGCTCGACTCTCTTCTCTTCGAGCAGTTTTTCCGCCTCGGCAAGCTTTTCCGTACCGTCTTTTATCTTTTCTTCGCCGTCGGAAAGCTCCTTTGCGGCGTCGGCGAGTTTATTTTCGTTTTCGGATATCTCGTTTTCAGCCTCGGCAAGCTTCTCGTTTGATTCTTTTACCGTTTTTTCATATCGCTCTTTTACCGCCGTTTCCGACAGTTCTTCTATCTGTTCCGCTTTTTCCGCTTCGAGCTTCTTATATCCGTCGGTATAGACGACGGCTTGCTTCATATCTTCATACGCAACGTATATCTGCGTATGGTATTCGCTTTTGAAATTCGACGGGGCGATATATACGACGCGGCTCAACGCTCCGCTTCCCACCTGAGTAGTGCCTCTTTCGTAGTCGGAGATATACATCGCCGAGTAAAACGATCCGACCACCTTGAAGCTCGTGTTTTTAAGCTGCTCTCCGGCTCCGGCAGTCGTCACGGTTATGACGGCGCCCGGCTTCAGACTGCTCGCCGAATCGACGAGGCATTCGTCGTCCGACGTCGGATATCTGCCGCTTTTGAGTTCCGGTCTGTTTATTTCATTTTCTTTATCGAAAGCCTCGAATCTCGTTTCAAGCTCGCGCCCGTCGGCTGCCGCCATACAGTCGTAAAAATACGACGGCTGTATCCTCGCCCCGGCAAGCGACGCGAGTTTTTTAACGTCGTCGCCGTCAAAGCCCCACGTCGAAAGAACACGGAAATGCATCAGATCCTGCCGGTCCGAATAAATATCCGTGGAACGTATCATATCGGGACTGCTCGCTTTGACGCCCGCGAAAAAGCCGACTCCGAGAGCGACTATACAGAGTATCGAAATATATCTGTACTTCGTTCTCACAACGGTACGCAGAGCGTCCTTTACCGTGGCTTTCTTCATTACCATTCGATCTCCTCGACGGGTTTCGGCGTTTCGTTTATCTCAACGCTCACTACGGCGCCGCTTTTTACGCGGATCACTCTGTCCGCCATGGCGGTGAGCGCCGAATTGTGAGTCACTATGATCACGGTCATACCTTCTCTTCTGCTCGTGTCCTGAAGCAGTTTGAGTATCATTTTGCCGGTGGCGTAATCGAGAGCGCCCGTCGGTTCGTCGCACAAAAGCAGCTTCGGCTTTTTAGCAAGCGCTCTCGCGATCGATACTCTCTGCTGCTCGCCGCCGGAAAGCTGAGCGGGAAAATTATCCTTCCGGTCGCGCAGACCTACCTTTTCGAGTATCTCGTCGGCGGGTATGAAATCTTTCGTTATCTGAGCGGCGAGCTCGACGTTTTCTTTAGCGGTAAGGTTCGGTATCAGATTATAGAACTGGAAAATGAACCCGACCTTGCCGCGTCTGTAATCTATAAGCTGCTTACGGTTGAAATCACGGATATTAACTCCGTCGACGACGACGGAGCCTTCGTCGGCGTTATCCATACCGCCGAGGATATTCAGCACCGTCGTTTTTCCGCTTCCGCTTGGGCCGACTATTACAGCCAGTTCGCCCTTTTCGATATCGAAGCTCATAGACGACGCCGCTTCTATCGTCACCGTGCCCGTTTTATATCTTTTATAAACTTTATCAAGAGAAATGAAACTCATAAACCGACTCCGAACGATAAAATAATCATGCGGTATTTTATCACAATAACTATTATATTGTCAAGTGGAAAAACGAGCTTCTTTGGAAATATTCTATGACCTCCGGTAAGAAATATATGAACGGACCGGCAGATGAAATAACGGCGGTAATATGCGTAAAACGAGTGGATCGGATCACCCGGCTTCGCCTGCCCTTAAGCACGATGAATACGGATTCATTCGCGCGGAGCGCACGCGGCGGGCGTCCCCCGGCCGTGCCCCAAAAGAGTGTAACGACTTTGGGAGGGGTTAAGGGGGTTTGGGGATTGTAGGGGTAGGCACTCCCCAAGGGCGGCGAAGCCGCACGGAAGTCGCGTAAGCGACACCTTCACTATTCACTATTCACTATTCACTATTCACTAAT
>CACYEW010000115.1 GCA_902773455.1 uncultured Ruminococcus sp. | reverse complement strand
ATCATCGCGTGACCGTCAACAGAGATCCCGCCGAATACGGCTGCAGCGATATCGAAGAAGACGTCGAAAAGCTTAACAACCTGCTCGACCGGTGGACTCAGTCTGAATACGATTATTACAGCGAGTGGCTGTCTGAAACCGCGGACATGATCAAGAGATCGGAAAAGTCCGAAAATAAACTGACGATCGGCGGCAGCACGTTTGACGCGGTATTCTTTTACAAGCCCGACGAACCTTACGGCTTTTTAAGCAACTGGTATATTTCTCCTTTCGTTCTTGACGGAATCCGATTTACGTCGGCCGAACAATTCATCATGTACAAGAAATGCGTCGTCTTCGGCGACGGGAAGAGCGCCGGGGCGGTATTGAAGACTGACGATCCCGCAAAACAGAGAAAAATCGGAAGAGCCGCCAAAGGATATATCCAATCCGTTTGGGAAGGTATGCGTCAGATGATCGCATACGAAGGATTGACGGCGAAATTCAGTCAGAACGACGATCTGAAGCAAAAGCTGCTGGATACGGGCGACGCGATACTCGTCGAGTGTTCCGGCACCGATAAAATATGGGCGTGCGGTTTACGGCTGAGCGATAAGCGCCGTTTTGACGCGTCAAATTGGAAGGGTACGAACATACTCGGCAACGCCTTAATGACCGTCAGGTCTCAATTGAGGCGGCAATAAAGCCGGGTATACGATCTTTACTGAATCCGCCGGTAAACCCGTCGGGATATTGAGAGGAAAAGGAATTGGATAAAACCGAAGAAAAAGCGATATTCGATAAAGCGACGGAAAAGCTCGATCTTTTCGTTTTGCTGTGTCTTGAAGACGGTTACGCCGACGAGGCAAGAGAGTTCCTTCAGCCCGGCGGACAGTACGTCAGATTTGCCGTGAAGGAGTTTATGAAGGAGCTTCTGTTCGAGCTGATCAGACCCGTGGGAGAATGGACGAAGGATCCGTACTATATCGATATGAATCCGATATACGAGACGGTGAAAAAGGAACTCGCGGAGCATTTTGAGGTCAGACACGGGCTTGAAGATTATATTTTCTCCGAGTTCGTATACGTGAAGATAAACGGTATCCTGTCTTTCGATCTTCTGAGAGGACACCACGCGTTCTCTACCGTCGGAATACGCGTCAACGGATACGAAGACGACGACGACGGCGACTGGATGGGATACGTCGCCGAAAAAACCGGCGACGAGCTGCTTGAATGTCAGGCGAACGGCGACTGCGAGCGATGCTCCGCGTATTTCTTCCCCGATCAGACGACCGAATTCTGCCGCGTCGCCGAATACGTGTACGACAATATAGACCGCTTCACGCAGACGGCTGAGGAAAAAGCGCGGGAAGAAAGAAAAAAGTATGACCTGTAAATCATGAGAGAACCGGTGTTTTTATGGAAACGACAGAAATGTATAAAGACTGCAAAAAAGAAGAAGTGATCCGCAAAGTCCCCGAAGACCTCTGGTGCGACTGGCTCGAACAGGCTTCCCCGGAGGACAGGGGTGACGAAGCATTCATGAAAAAGATCGTTCTCCGGCGAGGAGAATGTTTGAAGTTCGCGCCCGACTCGCTCCGATCCGACCGGGTAACGGTCCTTAAGATCATAAAAAACTGCCCTTCCGCCTTCGTTTACGCGTCGGAAGAATTGCAAAACGACCGCAAATTCGTCAAGCAGGCGGTGAATATCAACGCCGCGGTGATCAAATACGTAAGCGAAAGGTTCAGATATGACAAAGGGCTCGCCCTCCTCGCCGTCAGAGTTGACCGGGAAATATTCTCCTCTCTCACGGAGGAGATGCAGAGCGACGCCGACGTGGCGGAAGCATATCTCGACGGGAAACCGTTCAAACTGAAAAACGCGCCGGAAATAATACGGGACAACAAGGATTTGGCGATCAGAACGCTCTCGAGATACGGCGGAATGCTCAAATACGTGAGCGAACGCCTGCGCGCCGACAAGGACGTCGTTACGGCAGCCGTCGGTTCGGCGTGGGATGCGCTCGGATACGCCGCCGGAGAATTGCGCGGCGACCGCGACGTGGTCCTTGCCGCCGTCAGGCACGACGGGTACGCGCTTCAGTTCGCGTCAGACGAATTGAAGGACGACGAAGAGATAGTCCTCACGGCGATAGAAACCT
>CACYEW010000114.1 GCA_902773455.1 uncultured Ruminococcus sp. | reverse complement strand
TAAAAAAGTATACAACGAGCCCTATGAAAAAATGAAAACGGTGCTTAACGGTCTGCGCCGCATAAACTCGGACGTATGGGGCTGGATAAAGGTACCCAAAACCTCGATAGATTACGTTGTGCTCCGCGCCGCGGATAATGACTACTATCTGTACCGCTCGTTTACGAAAGAGTATAACAGAAGCGGCTCGATCTTCGCGGATTACCGTACGAGAACGAAAGTCGAAGACAACAGAAATCTGATAATCTACGGTCATAATATGAATACGACGAAGACGATGTTCTATCCTCTGCTCGAATATGCGACGAACGAAGACGTTTTCAATAAGAGACTGATCGAGATCTCAACGCTCGACGGTATTTACACCTATTCCGTTTTCTCGGTATACGACACAAGCACGAAATTCAACTATATCAAAACGTATTTCTCGACCGACGAAGAATACGTGGATTTTCTGAAAACGCTTGAAAAGAAGTCTGTCTTCCACAAGGACGTGGAGTTGAACGCCGATTCCAGGATACTGACTCTCTCCACCTGCACGGTAAGACAGGACAACAGGCGCTGGGCGATACACGCCGTGCTCGTCGGCATATCAAATTAAAGGATCAGATAATGAAAATTTCCGTAATAATACCGATGTATAACGAATCAAGCATAATCGATTCGTCTGTACGTCAGTTCAACGATTATCTCTCGTCGAATTTCGACGATTACGAACTGATATTTTCAAACGACGGCTCGAAAGACGGCTGCGGGCAGACCGTCGCCGCTTATTCTGAAAAAGATCCGAGAATAAAGCTCGTCGGTTACGAAAAAAACCGCGGCAAAGGCTGCGCCGTGCGTACCGGCATACTCGCGTCGAGCGGCGATATCGTAGTTTTCACCGACTGCGATATAGCTTTCGGAGTCGACGCCGTAGGCAGAGCGGTCGAGCATATACTGTCCGATCCCGACGAGGATATGGTCGTCGGATCGAGAAACCTTTCGAAAGACGGCTATGAAAGCTATACTTTCATAAGAAAGCTCGCTTCGAAGACGTTTATAAAGATACTCGGTATTCTCGGCGGATTCAGGCTTTCCGATTCGCAATGCGGCATAAAAGGCTTTCGCGGCGAGGCGGCGAGAAACATATTCGCTTTATGCGAGACCGACGGTTTTGCTTTCGATTTCGAGATGATAATGGTAGCTCAGAAGCTCGGTTACAAAATCGGCGAGATGCCGGTGAAGATAGTCAATCACCGCGAATCGAAAGTTCACCTTTTCTCCGATTCGTTCAAAATGCTTCGAGACGTCATAAAGATCAAAAAACGCGTAAAAGCAAAACGTATACAAAAGCTTAAATAGAGGCTCAGATGGGACGGTTCAGTTATTATTCACCCGAGGCGATCGGGCAGCTGCTCAAAAAAGAACGCAACGTATATTTTATCGGCATAGGCGGCGTCAGTATGTCGAGCCTTGCGGAGATATCTCATAACGCCGGTTATAAAGTCGCCGGCAGCGACAGAACGCCTTCCGCCATAACCTCCGCGCTTGAAAACGCGGGGATAACGGTTTACAAAGGTCACGACGCAAAAAACTGCGAAGGCTATACCGTGTTCGTATATAACGCCGCTATACACGAAGACAACCCCGAATACGCCTACGCGAAAGAAAACGGATATCCGCTCATACGCCGCGCCGACTATCTCGGCTACGCCGCCACGTTTTACAAAACGTCGATAGGCGTCGCCGGTACTCACGGCAAATCGACCTCGACGGCGATGCTCGGCGAAGCGCTTAACGAAGCCGGTCTCGATCCTGCCGTACTTAACGGCGCGGTGATGCCGAAATACGGCTCGCCTTACAAAAAAGGCGGAAAAAACTGCATATGCTTCGAGGCGTGCGAATACACAGACTCGTTTCTTTCGTTTTACCCGACGGTCGCCGTCGTGCTGAACGCCGAATTCGATCACGCGGATTACTTCAAAACGCGCGAAAGATATATCGAATCTTTCAAAAAATATATAAATCAGTCTCCTTGCGCGGTCGTCAATATCGACTCCGACGGAGCCGAAAAAGCCGCGGAAGGCTATACGGGCAGGCTGATCACCTGCGCCGTGAAAAAGCCCGCCGACGTGACGGCGGAAAATCTGACCTTCAAAGATTCGTTCGCCGGATTCGACGTGACGTATAAAGGCTCTTTTTACGCTCACGTTTCCCTTTCCGTAGGCGGTATGCACAACGTTTATAACGCTCTTTGCTGCGCGGCGGCATGCATAATGATCGGCGCGGATCCGGAAAAATGCGCTTACGGCATATCGTCGTTTTCAGGCGTGGCGCGCAGATTCGAATATAAATTCACGTATAACGGCGCCGACGTTTACGACGACTACGCTCATCACCCGGACGAGATAAAAGCCACGCTGTCGGTCGCCCGTCAGCGCGTGAAAGGCAGACTTTACGTCGCGTTTCAGCCGCACACCTATACGAGAACGCGTGATTTTTACGGTGATTTTCTTGATTCCTTCAAAGACTGCGACGAGGTGATCTTCTGCGATATATACGCCGCGCGCGAGACCGATACGCTCGGCATGTCGGCGCAAAAGCTCGCTTCGGACGTGCCGAACGGCACGTACAAAGGCGGCTTTGACGAGGTCGCCGCGTATCTTAAATCCGTGCTTGAAAAAGACGACGGCGCCGTTATAATGGGCGCCGGCGACGTCGTCAGGATATTCGCGAAATTTTAATTTCCGAATATCTCCTCCGATACTTTTCTCATAAGCTCTCTTACGCCGTCGAAATCGACGGCGTTTTTGTATATCCGCTCGAGCCCGGCGTGAGCTTCGCCCGCCGACCTCATATACGAGACGGCTTCGGTATAAAACGACGTTTCGATCTTTTTCAGCATACGCAGTTTCGCTTTTGATTCGGACAGACGTTTTTTATCGGTAAATCTGTCAGACGATATCGTCTTATCGAATTCCTGCTTCGCCTTTTTATCCGGCTTCCCTGCCGCTTCAAGCGTCAGACCGGAGCCGGGAACGTAAACGATATCCCGTTTGTCGGGCATTATATTCATTACGTTATATTCGTATCCGATCCCTTTTTCCGAAAGCTCCGAGCATATACGTTCGATGAAGAGAGCGCCCTCTCCGCAGCTGCCGCAAACGGCGACGCGCTTGACGGACGCAGGTCCGAACGTGTCCAATCTTACGAAGCCTGCGGTCGAAAACGCGGTCACCTGTCCGCGCTTCGCCTCGCCTTTGTCTGAAGTAAGCTTTTCCGCCGTTCTTTTCGCAAGCTTTGAAAGTTTTTCTTCGCATACGCACGACGAATATACGGCAAGCGCCTCCTTCGCCGCGGCTCCGGCGTGAGAATAATACGCCGACGCTCTTTCGTAAAGCTCCGAATGCTTTTTGCACAGTCTGATTATCTCTTCTCTTTGTTCTCTCAGCTTTCCGCGGTCGAAATACGCGCCGAAATCGAGCAGCGTTTCAACCGCGCCGGGATATTTCGGGTCGGTCGAATGCGGCGGCGTTCCGTCTATCACGGCGGCGGAAAGCTCAGGTATCAGAACTCCGTCGAGCGAAGCCGGATCGGACGAGCAGTAATACAATTCCGGCTCATATCCTTTTTCCGCGGCGGTATCCGCGATCAGCTTCATCATCGTCGACTTGCCCGTACCGGGTCCGCCCTTGATGATATAAAGCCGCGATAATTTTTCCGGCGCGAAAATGTCGGAAAAATAACTTACGAAGCCGTTTGCCGTGTTTGCCGCGGCGAAATACTTTTTATATGCCATAAAAAATCCCCCGTATCATACTGATGTATGATATGAGGGACTTTTTTATTTTGTTACGCTTATTTTCTCGCTTCTTTTGCGAGGCGCTCGGTATCCTGCGCTATGACCTTTTCTTCGTTCGTCGGGATAAGGTATACGAGGACCTTCGAGTCGTCTGTCGAAAGCTTCACGATGTTCGGCTGGTGATGCGACACGGCGTTCAGCTCTTTGTCGATCTTTATGCCGAGGAACGTGAGACCTTCGCATACGCGCTCACGCAGATCGGGGTTGTTTTCACCGAGACCGGCGGTGAATACGAGGGCGTCGATACCGTCCATCGCGGCGGTGTAAGCGCCGATGAATTTCTTGATCTGATACGCGGTGATCTTCGTTACGAGCTGAGCTCTCGGATTGCCTTCGGCGGCGGCTTTTTCTATGTCGCGGCTGTCGGACGAAATGCCGGATACGCCGAGGAAGCCGCTCTTTTTATTCATTATTTCGTTCATTTCGGCGGGCGTATAGCCTTCTCTCTCCATAACGAACGGAACGATCGCGGGGTCTATGGAGCCGCAGCGCGTACCCATCATAAGGCCGTCGAGCGGGGTGAGACCCATGCTCGTGTCAAGCACCTTACCGTCTTTAACGGCGGATATCGAGGAACCGTTGCCGAGGTGGCAGGTGACTATCTTCGTGCCTTCGGCTTTGCCGCCCATTATCTTTATCATCTCGCCGGAGACGAAGCGGTGCGACGTGCCGTGCGCGCCGTAACGGCGGATCTTATATTTCTCGCAAAGCTCATAAGGAAGCGGATAAGTATAAGCTTCTTCGGGCATGCTCTGATGGAAAGCCGTGTCGAATACGAGCACCTGAGGTACGTTCGGCATAACTGCCGTGCAGCCTTTGATGCCCATAAGATGCGGTACGGTGTGAAGCGGCGCAAAATCAACGCATTTTTCGAGTTTTTCAAGCACTTCGGGAGTGATAAGCACGCTCTCATAGAAGTACGGACCGCCGTGAACTATTCGGTGACCGACGGCTTCTATCTCGCTCATATCTTTGATGACGCCGAGCTCGGGATCGGTCAGCGTATCGACGAGGATCTGAGTGGCGACGGCGTGGTTCGGCATCGGAATGTCTTTTACGACCTTCGGCGAATCGCCCTTGCGGTGCTCTATTCTGCCCTCGGCGCCTATGCCCTTCGGCGTCTGCGTGCCTATTCTCTCACAGATGCCCTTTGCCAAAACTTTGTCTGCTACGGTATCGAAAAGCTGATATTTGAGGCTTGACGAACCGGCGTTTACAACGAGTACGTTCATTATTATCTCCTGTCCGGCAGAAAAGTCTGCCAAATAATTTATCAATCTATAATAATATACATCACAAATGAGCCGTTTTCAAGTATTTTTTATTAATAATTTTGATTTTGCAGGTCATAAAATGCTCTTCAAAGCGTCATTGCAAGCTCGATCTCGTCTTCGTCTTCGGCGCCTGTCGCGGTAAAGCCCTTTTTCTCGTACAGCTTCAGGGCGACCGGATTGTCTTTATTGAGTGAAATAGGAATATTCTTTTTGCGGGGGACCCCCCACCCCGGGCGGCTGACGCCGCAGTGAAATCGCCTTCGGCGGTTAAATACGCTTCGCGTGTGAAATTTGCCTCCGCGAACCCC
>CACYEW010000113.1 GCA_902773455.1 uncultured Ruminococcus sp. | reverse complement strand
GATTACGGCAACCTGTACGACGTAAACGCCGTCGAGGTCGTCGATATGAAAGGCGACCGCATCGGTTATATAGAGGCGAGAGCCAATTCCGACGTAGCGTTTTTCATGGATAACGGTATTGAATGCTTCTGCCGTATAGCCGCCGTAGACAGATCGGCGGCGACTGTCGGAATAGCCGTCGACGTATTCTGTATGTGCGACAGTATCGCGTTTGAAGAAACGGCGGCGGCGTACAGAGCAAAAATCATAAAAGAACAGATCGGTAAATAAAATGAACAAAAAAGAAACATCTGAAATAAGAAGACAACTTACGCTTGAAAAAAGCGCCGCCGACAGAATGATCGGCTGTTACGTTACAGAAACGAAAGAAATAGTATCGCGTTTCGAACTTTCCTTATCGCTTTTGCCGGAGGATGAGAAAGAAAAATATCTTTCCATATTCAGAAAGGTGCTTACCGGCGGTATCGGAAAAAATCTGATAAACGTCGATTTCACGTCAAAACAGGTAAGCGAGGGAGAGGAGCAGAAGCTGCTTTATTCTCTGCACAAGGGCTTTACCGCCAACGGTGAAAACACGGAGCGGTTTATCGCAAAAGCGGCGGCGAATATCCCGGGGGATGAAAAATGCCTGCTTCTTCTGATGCATCAGACCTACGACATACCGGCGAAAACGAAAGAAAACGGGTCGGATAACGTGTTCAATTTCATTATCTGCGCCGTTTGCCCCGTGAAAGAAAAGGATCCGGGTCTCTGCTACGTGAGCGAGAGCCGCGATTTTCACACGAAAGCGAAAGAATACGCGGTAACGGCGCCGGAATTCGGCTTTATGTATCCGCGCTTTGACGACAGATGCTCGAATATCTACGGCACGCTTTATTATTCCCGCAAAGCTTCGGGCGGAAGCGCGTTCACGGACGCCTTGTTCAACACACCCCTGCCCATGCCCGCCGCACAGCAGAAGGATACGTTTTCCGACATACTCAGAGCGTCGACCGGCGACGAATGCACGTACGATCTCGTATCGAGCGTCAGAGATCACGTCAGCACGCTGATAGAAGACTATGAAAACGATAAATTCGCAGAAGAGCCGCCCGTCGTCACCAAAACGGAGCTTTGCGATCTTTTGAGATCGAACGGAGTTTCGGATGAACATATCGAGGCTTTCAGGGAAGAATTCGAAGAGAGCTTCGGTAAAGGCGCCGAGCTCGCGCCGCAGAACCTTATCGAATTCAAAAAGATCGAGCTGAAATCGCAGGATATCACGGTCAAGCTTCCGGCGGACAAGAGCGAATACGTACGTATACAAAAGATCGACGGCGTCAAATACGTGATGATCCGCGTTGAAGGCGAGGTCGAATGCAACGGTATAAGCATCAAAATAGGTTGACCTTATGGCAGTATTCAGAATAAGCGCCAAAGCCGAAACGTCATGCAAAGCCGGTCATCCGTGGATATATTCCGACGAAATAACGGAAATCGACGGCGAATACGAAAACGGCGACATCGTGACCGTCAGAAGCGGAAAAGATAAATTCATCGGCTTCGGTTTCGTAAACGACAATTCAAAGATCAGAATAAGACTCGTTTCCCGTAACGCAAACGATAAATTCGACGACGAATTCTGGCGCCGCCGCGTCAGATACGCCGTCGATTACCGCCGCGCCGTTATGGGAGAAGACGATTTCAGATGCTGCAGACTGATATTCGGCGAGGCGGATACTTTTCCCGGTCTTACCGTCGACAGATTTGAAAACGTTCTCGTGACGGAGGTGCTTTGCCTCGGGATAGAGCAGAGAAAAGACGTTATATACAAAGCCCTGCTCGACACGCTTTCCGATTGCGGCGGGCAGATCGACGTCATATACGAGCGAAGCGATTCGCCGATAAGAGCGCTTGAGGGGATGCAGACGCACAGCGGCTTTTATCGCGGCTCGGGCGACGGTCACGTAAAGATCACCGAAAACAAAGTTATATACGACGTCGACTATATAAACGGACAGAAAACGGGCTTCTTTCTCGATCAGAAATACAACAGAGCCGCGATAAGAAAGATCGCAAACGGAAGAAAAGTGCTCGACTGCTTCACTCATACCGGCGCGTTCGCGTGCAACGCCGCCGCGGCGGGAGCGTCTTTCGTCACCGCCGTGGACGTATCGAAAACGGCGCTCGACGCGGCTGAGAAAAACGCCGCTCTGAACGGGCTGTCGGATAAGATAGAATTCGTCTGCGCCGACGTGTTCGATTATCTTACGGAGCTCTCCGTAAACAAAAAAAGCGATTATGATTTCATAATACTCGATCCGCCCGCGTTTACGAAATCGAGAGATACGATAAAAGACGCCATGCGCGGATATAAAGAGATAAATCTCAAGGCGATGAGGCTTTTGCCGCGCGGCGGATATCTTGCCACCTGCTCGTGCTCGCATTTCATGCGCGATTCGATATTCTGCCAAATGATACACGCGGCGTCGGAAGACGCCGGAGTATCGCTCCGTCAGGTCGAGGCGCGTCAGCAGTCGCCGGACCATCCGATACTCTGGAACGTGCCGGAGACGGATTATCTCAAATTCTATATTTTTCAAGTCGTGTAAAAAACTTATTACGTGTTTCCAATTGTGGAACACGTCAAGACAGTATGCTTACTGTCCTGACAATGAATTGCGCCTGACGGCGCGTGAATTGTCCTTC
>CACYEW010000112.1 GCA_902773455.1 uncultured Ruminococcus sp. | reverse complement strand
CTGCGATGTACGCGTATTCCCGACAGACGCGACATATCTGAACGACAGACTGGCGGAATGGTTTTCCTGATCCGTCCTCGCCGTGATCCTCACATGCAAAAACCGGTTATTCACCGGTTTTTTTGTATTTCGATACAAAACCGCTTGCATTTTGTCGTAATATGTGATATTATAAAATCAGATAAGCAGGGGGTGCGGGATGATATACGCGGATTATTTCGATAAATTCAAATGCAAATGCGGAGACTGCCGTCACGTCTGCTGCGGCGGATGGGGCATCACCGTATCGGATGAAGAATACTTCCGTCTGCTCGGGCTCGACTGCCCGGCGGAGCTCCGTTATATCCTCGACTGCGCGCTCGCGCCGGTCGACGATCCTTCACCCGAGCGTTACGCGATGATGAAGCCGTCGTACGAGGGCAAATGCCGCCTGCTCGGCGAAGACGGGCTGTGTTCTCTGCAGGTCGCCTGCGGCGAGGGCGTTTTGCCCGCGGTGTGCCGCACTTATCCGCGCGCCGTCTCCGAAGAACACGCCGCCTGTTCGGCGAGCTGTGAAAAAACGGTCGAGCTGCTTATGAGAAAAGAACCTCTTTCGTTTTCATCTCCTCTGCCCGAGCCGCTTTCATCTTACGTGAACGCCGTGCAAAACAGAAGCGAACCGCTGAACGAAAGGCTTAAAAAGCTCGTCGAAAACGAATTCGGCAGAGGTCTTTATTATAACCATTACGGCCTTCTCACCATGTACGCCGACGCGCTTGCCGAGGCGTTTCCGCACTTCGAAGAGACGTTTTACCGCAGATTAACGGCGCGCGCAGAAGATCTGTATGAGAATATCGAACGCTTCGACCGCGACTTTCCGGACGCGCCGTCATGGCTCGAAAATCTGCTCGTGAACCGTATGTTCATAACCGGTTTTCCCGGCTCCGATAAAAAAACGGCGGTCTGCGGGCTCGTATGCGAGTATGCGCTTCTGCGCGCTTTCACGTCATACTGCAAAACCGAAACGGAATTCGCCGACACGGCGGCGGAATTATACAGATTCATAGGACACACTTATTTTGACAAAAACAGCGCGGCGGCGATAAAGCTGTGCGGCGCCGATTCGGCGGACGGTCTGTCTGCGCTTTTAAGATATTGAAAACACCCGGAAAGGTCAAAACATAAATGAAGAAAAACGTTACCGTCACCGTCACGCTCGATCAGATCCGGGTCGTACCGGAGACCGGAGAGTCCGAAGAAGGATTCAAGGACGAGCGCTTCGTCTCAACGGTCGAAAGCGAAGGCGAGCTTTTTGCGGACGGTGAAAAAATAACGATCGTATATCTCGAAAACGAAATGACCGGGCTTCCGAACTGCGAAACGACGCTGTCGTTTCCGACGCGCGAGCCGGGAAGAGTCACCATGTCGCGCGAAGGGCTTGTGCGTACCGTTCTGATGTTTTCCGAAGGAGAGCGTTACTTATCCGTATACGAGACCGAATACGGCAGCTTCGAGCTCGGAGTCGTAACGGAAAAGTGTGAAAATACGGTCACGCCCGACGGCGGCGATATGAATATAATCTACACCGTGGAGCTTCGCGGCGCACGTGCGGAGCGAAACGAAATATCAATAAAGATCAGGACGGTGGAATCATGAAAAGCAAAGGCATCAAGCTCACGCTCAAAGACGAAGGTTACGATATTTACGCTCCCCGCGAGGGACAGACGTGGGGGTACCGTTACGGGCCCTCTATAATGTGTTACGACGGCAAGCGCGCCGACGCATGGTTCGCGTCGCCCGGCGCGCGCGGCGAAGCCGACTGGTTCACGTACCGCCATACCGAAGACGGCGGCAAGACCTGGACGCCGGAAAAGGTCGTTCTCACTCCCACCGCCGATTCGATGGACCTTTTCTCGGTCTGCGATCCGGGCGTGATCAAATTCGGCGGATATTATTATATCGGCTACACCTCGACCGTTTTCACCGATTTCGGCGGAGTCTGCAATAACGGCTACGTTGCGAGAAGCAAAAATCCCGACGGTCCTTTTGAAAAGTGGACCGGCTCCGGATGGGGCGAAGAGAGAGTCAACGGCAAAGGCGAGCGCTTCGTATGGATGGGCAAACCCGCTCCGATAATCTATTTTGAAGGCGACTGGCACGACTGGGGCGAGGGTGAATTCTCGTTCGTCGTATCAAACGACGTGCTTTATATTTACTACACTCTCACAACGAACAATGCCGCCGGCGAGCATATTTCGGAAACGAGAGTCGCCACCGCCGACGCGACCGACGAAAACTGGCCGAACACGATAAGGCAGCGCGGAGTCGCGGCAAAGCGCACCTCGACCGGCAACGATTCGTTCGACGTGGTATACAGCGACGAATGCTCGAAATTCATCGCGATATCGACCGACAAGCGCTTCAAAAAAGAAAGCGTTCTCGCGATATACGAATCCGACACGGGACTCCGCTTCAAGCGCGTAAACGAACTGAGGACCAACGTCAGCCAGATGTGCCACAACAGCGGCATTTCGGGCGACGAGCTTCACCACGTCAAAAAGGGCGATCTCAAGCTGCTCGGTTACGCCTACGGCGATAAATGGGGATTCTGGGGAACGAGGTTCCACGAATACTCGATCTCGAAAAACGTCGGTTTTTATTCGGAAGCCGACCTGCCCTGCGTCGAGCGCACCGTCGACGCGTGGCCGCGAAAGGATCTGACGCCGATATCCGTAATGCCGCTGACCGATCCGAAGACGCCGAGATTTTATAAGACCCGTATGGGAGAACAGTTCGAACTCAGCTTCGGCACGTTCGACAGCACGTACGCCTGCACGGAAACGAAGGACGTCGAAATAAGCGGTTACGATTCCGAGATAGTTGAAATAAACGGCCTTACGGTAACGCCGAAACGCGTCGGATACACGTTCGCAACGGTAAGCTGCAGCGGCGTTTACTCCGAATTTCTTATATACGTTTACCCCGAAAACTTTGATTTTTCAAACGAAAACAAATTCCCCGTCTCGATGGAACCGACCGTGCCGGAATACAGGATCAGCCTTAACCGTAACGAGAAAAAGCAGATCAGAGCGATAATCCAGTATTCGAACGGCACCTGGGAGGAGTCGGGACACGATCATTCGTATCTTTCCTACGGCTCGGACGATCCGGAGATCTGCAAGATACGTGAAGACGGCGTTATAGTGACGAACGGCGTGTGCGGCAAAACGTACGCAACGATGAGATACGGCGATCTCGAAGCAAGATTCAGGATAGTCGTGACGAAAATGTGAGGTGACCGGAATGCTTCTTAAACTTAAAAAAGAACTGTTGTTGAAATATCTGTTTCTGTTCGTTCTTCTCTTCGCCTGCACGGCGGGCATATGCTCCGCCTCTTACATAGTCGTGATAACGATCATGATATGCGGCGTGGTGATGACGAGCAGCGCGTTTGAAACGGCGCTGACCGAAAACGCGAAATACGAAGGGCTCATACTCGACGTCATTTTCCGCTTTTCGGTGTGCGGAGTATCGGTCGTTGCGATCGGAATAAACAAAGGTCTGACGAGATGGTACTCGATACTGATATACGCGATATACATGTTCTCGCTGTCGATAAGGCTCATAAATCATTTCGCCGCGGCGTCAAAAATCGATACGCCGAAGAAAAAGAAATATATGACCGATCTGCAGGAGGCCGCCGTGACTCTCGTCATACCGGCGATCTATCTGCTTTCGGCGATACCGTCGCGCGTTTTCGGGATCGTATATTATATCGTTCTCGTTCTTTTCGCCGCCGCGTTTCTGGTAAATCTCAGGTTCAGACGGTTTTCGAAAAAAGTGATGCTGATATTCGGCATAGTCGAGGCGCTCATACTGATCGCCGTTCTCGTATTCACGCTTACCGGACTTTTCACCGTGTGATCACCGTCGGCACGGCGTACGTGGAAAATCTGACGTTCTGCGACTGATCGAAATTATCCACCGCCTTTATAAGTCCCACGCATCCGACCTGAAACAGATCGTCGGCGCAGTCGGTACGTTTTCTGAATTTTCCGACCGCCGATAAAACGAGGCGCAGATTGCCGGTTATGAATTTTTCACGTGCCGCTCTGTCGCCTTGTTTGAGTTTTTTCATCAGTATATCCGCTTCCTTTTCGGTAAGCGTTTTCAGATCCGCCGTGTTGACCGCGGATATTTCAACTTTACTGTTTGACATATTACACCTTTTCTCTGTTTTTTGCGGCATCGCCGCATATCGATTATTGACAGTATCCCGTTCATAATCAACGGTCGTAAATTTGTATTTTTTACCGTAAAAACGGTATAACGGAGTAATTATGAGAAAAATCGCATACGAAACTTATCTTGACAAGGTCCGCGGATGCTTCGCGGGCAAAGCCGTCGCCGGTACGCTCGGCGCGCCGTACGAGGGCGTTAAAATGCAGATGGCTCTGAAATACAGAAAAGAGATGACCGACGCCATGCTGCCGAACGACGATCTCGACCTGCAGGTGCTGTGGCTCGACGTGCTTGAACAAAAGGGCGCGGATTTCACGTCATCGGATCTGCAGAAGCGCTTTTGCGAATACTGCGACTATTCGCCCGGCGAATACGCCGTTATGAGAAAAAATTACGAATACGGAATATATCCGCCGTATTCGGGCAGATTCAACAACGATTTCTATAAAGAGGGCATGGGCTGTCCCATCCGCTCCGAAATATGGGCTTGTATAGCGCCCGGCGATCCGGCGCTCGCCGCCGAATTCGCGTCGCGCGACGGCGTGCTCGACCACGCGGGCGAGTCCGTTTACGCCGAGAGGTTTTTTGCCGCGCTCGAATGTGAAGCGTTTTTCGACTCCGATATAAGATCGCTCGTTAAAAAAGCGCTTAACGTTATACCCGAAGACTGTAAATTTGCAGGGCTCGTCGCCGATACGGTCAATCTTTGCGACAAATACGGCGATATCCGCGCCGTGCGGGCGCATCTGCTCGACAAATACGGTCACCCCGACTGCACGAATATGTTCCAGAATATGGGCATAACGCTCGCTTCTCTGCTCTTATGTGACCTCGATCTTATAGATACCGCGATGACCGCGCTGAACTGCGGCTTCGATACCGACTGCACCTGCGCTTCCGCCGGATCGGTGATCGGCATAATTCAAGGCGAAAAGAAGATGTGCGAGGCTCTCAAAGTTCACGATCTGAAATACGTGCTGTCCGTACGGTCCGACAGAAGAAGCGATCTGATCGACGATTTAGCCGACGATATCGCCGCGCTCGGAGTCGAATTTACAAAGACAGTCAACAAAGAAACGGTCATTGAAAACGCAAAAGTAAAGAAATTCGAATTTGAAAAAAAGCCGGAGATATCGTTTGACGTTCTGTACCGTACGGATCCTTCCGTATCGCCGCTTTCGCCGTGTCTGCTCGACCTGACGGTAAAAAGCGAAAAAAAGCTCGAGGGAGTATTGCATTTCGAGCATCCTTCTTATTTCGATATGAGAGGATATTATTATTTCAACGGTACGCAGAACGAAATAACTCTGCCGCTTCAGATAGCCACGGCTGACGCGAAAGAATATACGAAAAAGAACGTAATAAAAGCCGTGCTTGAAAACGAAGACGGCAGATATGAATATGAATTCGGCGTGTGCGCCGACGACGTGTGGCGCGTCGACGGTCCGTTCTGGAGAACGGACCCCGCCGTCGGTGAAACGGAGCTTGAGGGCGGCAAAAGCTACTGGTCGCTTCTGCATCCCGCGTCCGATGAATGCGGTATGGTCGACGGCGTACGCGAATTCCATCTGAATTTCGCAGTCGACACGGATACGGAATACGAAGATCCAAACGCGCTTTTCGAACCTTTCACGCCTGGTTACAACGGCAAAACGGTCAGCAAGTATTTTTACAGACGGTTCGATACGTTCGATATATCCGATTTTTCGGGTTTCTCCGGTCCTTCTGTATTTTATCTCTCGCAGATAATAACGTCGCCGTCCGAGCGCGACGCGTACCTGCAGATCGGCAGAACGGCGCCCGTCGCCGTGTGGTGGAACGGAGAGAAGATCGGCGAACGCAAGGACTGCACGACCTTCACAAAGGAAAACGTGCATCTCAAAGTCCATTTCAACAAAGGCGAAAACCGCCTCGTCCTCCGCCTGACGAAAGCCAACGCCGACGCGAAATTCAGCGTGATCTTCTCAAAAGGCGCCACCTGCGCCGACCACTTGACCGACCTCGGGTATAAGATAATTTAAAAACTTCTCCTGCGGGAGAAGATGGCTCCTAATATGGTATCATTGTTTGTCTCTGCAAAAAAGCGAAAAGGCGCACCTTAGTACGCCTTTTCGCTTTTTGGATTTGGAATATGTTCAATATATAGATAATGTCTTCGTTAAGCGCGTATCATTCCGTTAAAATAGTCGTCAATAACAGATTCAATTGATTTCGAATCGGCATCTGCGCCGTATTTTGTTGCCGATGAATGCCCTGTTGAAAGAGTTTCTGAAAACGCCTTTATTTCGCCGCACTTTGAACATTTGCAAGTTATAACAACATTAGAATAGTATGTCGTATTTGATGATCTGCTAGTGCTTGATCGTGAAGCATGCCTTGAGACTTCTCTCCAATCTATACATTCTTTTTTTGTAAAAAGAGTTCCGCATTT
>CACYEW010000111.1 GCA_902773455.1 uncultured Ruminococcus sp. | reverse complement strand
TCCACGACGGCTGAGTCCACGTTTCGGGCGGAGTCTTGAACGCGAGGATATAAAGTCCGACGACGATGAACGCCGTAAAGCCGAGTATAAAGCCGTTGCAGAGACCTACGCGGACCTCTTTGAATATGAGCTTCGATTTCTGCTTTCTGCCGACGCCTTCATCCATGAGAACGCGTATCGTTACGGCAAGGGACTGCGTACCGGTGTTGCCCGACATATCGAACACCATAGACTGGAATATGGCGACGATCGGAACGATGGCGACGACCGTCGTTTCGAAAATACCTATCGCGCTCGATACGACGAGACCGAGAAGCAAAAGCGTTATCAGCCACGGTATTCTCTTCTTTATACTCTCTTTTATCGGTTCGTTGAGATCCTCTTCCGCGGTCAGACCTGCCAGCTTCGCATAGTCTTCGCCCATTTCTTCATCTACGGCTTCGACTATATCCTGAGCGGTTATGATGCCGAGCACCTTGCCCTCGTCGCTCAGCACCGGGAACGAGTCTTCTGTATAATCCTTTAATCTTTCAAGACATTCGGACGTCTTTTCGTGGTCGTTGACGTACGGGTAAGACGTACTTATCAGATCTTCAAGCGGCGACGGTTCGCGCGCGATTATAAGATCTTTCAAAGCTATTGCGCCGTAAAACTTCTCTTCCTCATCCTCGACGTAGATCGTCGAGATATTGTCGTTTTCGCCCGCCTGAGCGACGAGGGAACGCATCGCTTCCTTTATCGACAGGCCTCTTTTGATAAGGATGAAGTTCGTCGTCATCTTACTGCCTATTTCGTCCTCATCGTAAGAACGGATAAGGCGTATATCCTGACTGGACTCCTCGTCCATCAGCTGAACGATCTTTGCTTCCGTTTCGTCGTCGATATCGTCGAGTATATCGATGGCGTCGTCGGAGTCCATGTTTTCAAGGACCTTTGCCGCCTTCTGTATGCCGAGTTCGGATATATACTGTTCGGCGTTTTCAACGTAGGCGAATATTTCCGAAAAGCGCTCCGCACCGAGCACGTCGTACATATGCTTGCGTTCATCCGCTTCGAGCTGTTCAAACGCGCCCGCGATATCGTTATCGTGATATTTGTTTAACTGATCGAGCTTTTCCGCGTCGGGAATGTCCGAACGGAGTATTTCGAGTATTTCACCGACGTAATCCTGCTCGGCGGTAAAGTCGTTTTCTTCTTCAACGAGCTCTTCTTCTTTTTTTTCGTTTTCTTCCTCCATTATTACTCCTTTCCCGGAGCATGAAAGGTATAAAAATACCGTCATACTCTGCTTTTGTAAAACAAAATCATCGCACGGCGGTCAGTTATTAAACGCGAAAACGCTGTCAGCAGCTGATTGCAGACAGAGGCGCCGCGTTATTATAAATGACTGCGTGCACGCTACTTCGGCCCACACTGTCGCAACTGTCCACAAATTTCACCTGCCTTATCGTTTTTTGTTATTTTATCACGTTTTTTTTTGCTTGTCAAGTTTTGTTCCGCATTTTTATAACGCCGGAGTTATTTTTTATTTTGCAAGTACCGTAAAAAGCTCCTGCAGCAGATTGTCGCGGATGATATAAGTCACACGGCGGATGAAATGGCGGCGGTTGTCGTAAGAATAATATCCGTCGTATTCGGGGATCGGCGAATGAATTATCTCGGAGAGCATAAAGCGGTCGTTATCGTTGAGCAGCCAGCCGACGGCGGTGACGTCCCAGATTATACGGCTCCAAACTCTGCCCTTCGCGTACTGCTCCGCAGCCTCGACGGTATGTTCGACGAGGTAGTCGCAGAGCGCGTTTTTGCCTTTAAGCCAGTAATCGAGTTCCGGTTCGGACGCGTAAAACGACGATACGACGCCCATACACGGCAGCTGAACGAGCGGACAGCCGCATCCGAACACGATACGCGCGGCGGCTATATCCTGCATCATATTGAATTCGTGCGCCGGTTCGGCCCAGCTCGTATAGTGACCGCCGAGCCAGACGAGAACGATTTTATCGGTGATCGACGGATCCGTGAGGATCGCCGAAGCGACGTTCGTTATCGCGCCTATGGCGACGACGTAGAGCGGTTTTTCCGCCGTATAACCCGACGCGAGCTTTACGAGATGAGCCGCCGCTTCGCTTTGTACGGGCGTTTTTTCGTCCGGCAGGTACGTTTTCGAGCCGCGGTAAACGTTTTTCTTCATCTCTTCGTTGCCCATAAGAGTCAGAAGCTTGAGGATCTCGTCGTAGCTCTTCTCCATACCGTCTTCGGGCGAGGTTGAATTGCTGTTGAAAAAAGGCGCGGCGTATATCGCCTTTACGTTCGGCTTTTCGCTTTTTAACAAAAGCGACAGAGCGAACTGGTCGTCTATCTCGTTATACGTATCGGTATCGAGCACGCAGTCGAAACGCCCCGACGGTACGTTCAGATTTTTCAGTCTTTCGCTTTCGGTCATCGTTATATCCTCTTTCTTTTTTTACAATTATAGCATCCGGATAAATATAAGTCAACATCAAAAAGCAATATTTTTGTTTTTTCTCTTTACAAGAGCGATTGCGTGTGATATAATATACTTGAAAAATAATATATATCGGAGGCAATATTATGTTGAAGAAGATTTTGACGGTCGTTCTGACCTTAATGCTCGGCGTATCGGTTTTCTCCTGCACCGGCGCTCCGGCATCAAATACGGACAAACCGACGGAAGCTCCGTCTGACGCGCCGACGGAAACTCCTACCGAGCCGCCGACGGAAGCGCCGACCGAGGCGCCCACCGAAGCGCCCACCGAAGCTCCCACGGAGCCGGCGACTACCGAGGCGGGTACCGTTTACGCAGGTATGGAGTCCGGCATAGTGCGCGACGGCTCGCCGAAAAAATACATCTGCCTGTGCTTCGACGATACGACGCAGCAGGACCTCAAAATAATAGAAATGTGCAAAAAATACAACTATTACGACGTAACGTTCTTTACGAGCACCGGTCTTTACGGCGCCGACTGGACTGCCGGCGTCGGCGTATCGCACGTCCGCTTTACGAAAAAGGAAATGCAGTCCGGCATTTACGACGGGTTCGATCTCGCCGTACATACTTATCATCATTATCCGCTCGATCAGTATGAAAAGACGCCGAAAACCGTCATATCCGAGGTCACGAAAGACCAGAAAAACATCTACGCTCTTACCGGCGTTTATCCCGTAGTCATGGCGTGGCCGGGCGGCGACCCGAATGTCACGCGCGGACTTATGAAGATAGTCGCGGAGAACACGTCCGTGGGTCTCGGACGCGGTACGACGTCGACGCACAAATTCGATCTGCCTAAGGAAATGCTCTGGCTGCAGCCGACGGCTGAGATCAGCGAAGCTACCGTGTTTTCCGATCTTCAGAGATTTCTCGACGCCGAATGCACCGAGGATATGCTCTTCTTCTGCTGGGGTCACGGCTTTGAGCTCGATATTTACAACAGCTACGGCAAGCTCGAAAAGCTCATAAAGACGATAGCCGAAGCCGAGGGCGTCGAACGCGTCACCGTATCTGAATTCTATCAACTCTTCAAAAACGAAATACCGTCATACATCGAGGATTCACAATGAAAAAACTTACCGTTCTCATATTACTGACCGTTATGCTCACGGCGGCGTTCATACCGGCCGCGGCAAGCGGAAATGAGGGAGCTGTTATGGAAAAACCCGCTTTTGATTTCAATAAGAACATACTTATATCCATCTTCTGGCCGCCTACGCCGGAATACATAAACGACGAGCAGTATAAATACATGGCGGACGCGGAGATAGACTGGGTGCTCGGCGCCGGCGACGGCACGGGCACGAAAGCCAATCAGATGAAAATGCTCGAGTTGTGCGATAAGTACGGCATAGGAATGTGCGTCGGCGACGACCGCTTCGGCGGAAATCTGCTGAATATGAGCGACTCGCGCATCAAAAAGCTTGTTTCGGAATACAAAGACGTTCCCGGCGCTTACGGTTATTATATGCTCGACGAGCCGTTCAACGCAAACGTATTCATCAACGCCTACAAGTCGCTGAAGGAAGCCGATCCGAACGGTTATATGCACCTCAACTTCCTGCCGGGTCACGCTTATCCGTCGTATACGATGTACGAAAGTCAGATGAACGACTGGCTTAAGCTCTGCGCGGCGACGGGTCATCCGCAGGAATACGTGATGTACGATATGTATCCGTTCCCGCTTCAGGCTGGCAGCATCTCGCGCGAACCGATGATGAAAAACCTCGAATCGGTACGTAAGGTCGGTCTTGCCAACAACGTGAAAACGGCTATGTATATTCAGTCCGTTTCGCAGACCGCCGCTTTCCGTTCGCTCAACCGCGAGGAAACTCTGTTTGAATTCAACATAGGTCTGGCGTTCGGCATAAAGCAGTTTTCATACTTCACGTGGTTCACTCCGCACGACAGGAGCGAGCCGTTCGACGACGGTATAATAACTTACGACGGCAAGCCGAACAAGAAGTATACGTTTATCTGCGAGCTGGATAAACTGATACACAACGTCGGTAAAACGCTCATAAATCTCGACGCATACGAGGTATACGGGAGCTCAAACGGCTACGGAGCGATAGAAAAGATACCGGACGGCTTCTTCGTTCACGTCAAAGGAAAAAGCGATCTTACCGTATCTTATATGCGCGACAAGAACACCGGCAGAAATTACTGCATGGTCGTAAACAACCTCTTCAATAAAAAGCAAAGCTTTTCGCTTGAATTCGACGCCGATATCGGCGCTCTGCAGTACCTTTCATACGAAGACGGCAAGCTTTACGATCTTGATAAAGAAGGAAACGCCGTAAAAGCGGAGCTTGACAAGGGCGAAGCTCTCATAATCGCTCTGCCCGAGGGTTACGATTACTCTGCAAAAACCGCGAAAGAACCCGAACCCGGAACGAATCTCGCTCTTGACGCGCAGATATACTGCGACACGAGCGAAGGCGCGGGCGGCTGGTATATGGACAATCTGAACAACGGCAAACGCTTCTCCGAAGCTTCCGACAACGGCTGGAAAACGAGCAACAAGACCGGGCTCGGAGAGATCATTATAGATCTGTGTAAAGTCCGTTCGTTTGACCGTATAGATCTCTACCCCGCGGGCACGGCCGATAATTACGGCGCGAATTTCCCCAAAGCTTTCAGGATCAGTTATTCTTCCGATAAAGAAAAATGGTATACGCTTGCGGAAGCGTCGGATTTTGCGATCGTCAACAAGGTCGTGCCTTCTCTGCGGTTCGATAAGACCGAGGCAAGATACGTAAGGATAGAGATAACCGAAGCGAACGCAAAAGTGTCCGATCTTTGCGAGATCGAGATATACGGCGGCGGCAGCGTGCCTGAGCCGGATTATGTCGAAAAGGTCCAGGCTCCCGCGGAACGCGGCACATATGAGGTCAAATACAGAGCGAACTCGAATATCGCGCTCAACAAGAGCGTTACGGTATCGTCCGCTCCGTGGACCACCGATTATAAGACGTGGGGCTGGTGGCCGGATTACGTATGCGACGGCAGCGAGAGCACCGGATGGACCTCCAACGTCAAGATACATATGAACGATCCGAACTCGACGGAATACTGTATAATCGACCTCGGCGACGTGTTTTCAATGTCGAAGATCGTCGTCAAAGCGCTCGGATGCTGGCCTTCCGATTTCGATATAAGCATATCTGACGATTTGTCCGAATGGATAACGCTTGCCGAAGAAAAAGGCAGTAAATCAAAAGGCTACGAGCTTGAGATCGACGGCAAGGTCGGCAGATACGTTAAATTCAGAGGTACCAAGCTTACGAGCACTGCATCCGACGGCTATATGCTGCAGCTTTCCGAGATAGAGGTTTACGGCACGCCGTATAAAAACGCAAAAGAAGCGGAAGAGCTGATCGCGGAATACGTGAAAGCCGGAGGCAGCGAGGATAGCGAAAGCTGCAAAGCCGTGAAAGATATCCTTGCCGACGAGAACAAAACGCAGTCTCAGCTTGATAAAAAGCTCGCGGCGATGCTTGCCGAGGTCGGTCTTAAGATACCGGCTCCCGAAGAAAAAGAGATCCCGACGGCAAAATACGAAGTAAACTACGGTCCTTACGAGCGCCCCGCCGCCGAGACAGAACCCGTAACGGAGCCTGCCGCTGACACGGAAACGGAACCGGTCGAAACAAAAGCGGAGACCGAAAAAGCGACAGAACCGCTTACCGAAAGACCCGCCGAAGCTGAAGGCAAAGACAGTTATCTCGGCTTGAAGATCGCCGCAGTCGCCCTCGCCGCGCTCGCCGTCGGCGCCGCGCTCGCGTTCGTTCTGATCAAAAGGAGGAAAAAATGATCCGGTCCGCCGGAAAACCAGCATTAGAAAAATGAAAACGTTCAGATCTATAATAATCGCTATTCTGATAACCGTTCTCACGACAGGCGTTTTTCTGCCCGCCGCAGCAAACGGCGAAAGCGAAGAAACTATGGAAAAACACGCATTTGATTTCAACAAAAATATCCTGATATCAATATTCTGGCCGCCGACTTCTCAGTATATCAACGACGAGCAGTATAAATATATGGCTGACGCGGAGATCGACTGGGTGCTCGGTACGGGCGACGCAATAGGTTCAAAAGAAGATCAGCTCAAGATGCTCGCGCTTTGTGATAAATACGGCATAGGCATGTGCGTAGGCGACGACCGCTTCGGCGGAAATCTGCTGAAATACAAGCCGGAAAAGATCAAAAGCCTTGTCGACGAATATAAGGACGTACCCGGAGCGTACGGCTATTATATGCTTGACGAGCCGTATAACGCAAACACTTTCATCGACGCGTACAAAGCGCTGAAAGAAGCCGATCCGAACGGCTATATGCACCTCAATTTTCTGCCCGGTCACGCTTATCCGTCGTATTCGATATACGAAAGTCAGATGAACGACTGGCTGAGACTGTGCGCCGCCGCGGGTTATCCGCAGGAATACGTAATGTACGATATGTATCCGTTCCTGCTTTCCAAGGACAGCATAGCGAGAACTCTCATGATGAAGAATCTCGATTCCGTCAGAAGAGTCGGTCTTGCAAACGGCGTAAAAACGGGTATGTATATACAGTCCGTCAGTCAGACGCAGGCTTTCCGTTCGCCCAACCGCGAAGAAACGCTGTTCGAATTCAACATAGGTCTGGCTTACGGTATAAAGCAGTTTTCCTATTTCACATGGTTCACGCCTTATAACAGAGAGGCGCCGTTTGACGACGGCATCATAACCCACAAGGGCGTTCCGAACAAAAAATACGAGTTCATCTGCGAGATAAACAGGATGATGCACAACGTCGGCAAAACGACGGTACATCTCGACGCGCTGGAGGTTTACGAAAGCTCTGATACTTATGACGCCGCGGAGCTCATACCGGACGGTTTCTTCGTACATACGGTCGGCAGAAGCGATCTCACCGTATCTTATCTTAAAGATAAGCGCAACGGCAGAAACTACTGTATGGTCGTGAACAATCTTTTCACCAGAAAGCAGTCCGTTCAGCTTGAATTCTCCGATGAGATCGGAGCTCTGCAGTACCTTTCGTATGAAGACGGCGAGCTTCACGAGCTTCAAAAGGACGGCAATACCGTAAACGCAGAGCTCGACAAGGGCGAGGCACTGATAATAGCGCTGCCGGAGGGCTACGATTACAGCGCGAAAAACGTAAAGACGTACGCTCCGTCGGATAATTTGGCCGCAGACGCCGTCATAACCTGTTCTTCGTCCGCCGGCTCCGACGGCTGGTATATGAACTACCTGAACGACGGCAGACGTTTCGCGATGGTGGGGATAAACGGCTGGCAGTCGGCAAGCAAGACCGGGCTTGACACGATAACGGTCGATCTGGGGCAAACGCTCACATTCAACCGTATAGATCTCTACCCGTCCGGCATCAGCGACCTGTACGGCCAGCATATGCCGTCCGGTTTTACGGTCAGCTATTCGAACGACGGCGAAAACTGGGTCGATATCGCAAAAGCCGCGGGACTTACGGTGCGTGACAACAGCGCGCCTTCGCTGAAATTCGGCAGAGTTTCGGGAAGGTACGTCAGGATCGAAATAACGGAATGTACCAAAAAAAAGTCTGAGCTTTGCGAAATAGAGATATATAACGACGACTCTACGCTGCCGAAGCCCGAGGTATACGAATACGGAGTGAATCATATAAAGCTGAACACGGAACCCGTCGAATATTCAAAAGGTTCGAATATAGCATACGGCAAGACGGTTTACGTTTCTTCATATCCCGAAAATCCGGACTACAAAACGTGGGGCTGGGCGCCCGAGTTTCTTACCGACGGGGATCTCGGCAACGGCTGGACGAGCAACGTGCAGGTGCATAAAACAAACGAAAACTCCACGGAATACGCAATAGTCGACCTCGGCGACGAATTCAATATAGAAAAAGCCGAGTTTTATCCGAACGGCTGCTGGCCGAAAGACTTCACGGTAAGCGTATCGAGCGACGGTAAGAATTTCACCGAGATAGCTAAGGAAACGAACGACTTTGACCGGCACGAAAAGAAAGAAAGCTACACGGTCGAAGCGAATAACGTACACGGCAGGTTTTTGATGATTAACGCAACGAAGCTGCGCAGGACCTCGGTGGACGGTTATATGCTCCAGCTTGCGGAGATAAAAGCGTACGGCACGCCTTATATCGACCGTGATGAAGCGCAGGCGCAGATCAAAGCTTTCATTGATAACGGCGGAAACGAAAACAGCGAAAAACTGCAGGCGGTGAAAGCCGCTCTCGGAAACGAACAAATGACACAGAAGCGTCTCAACGCGCTCATCGAAGCGATGCTCGGCGACGTCGGATTAACGCTCCCCGCCGTGACGGAGGAAGCGGTCGAACAGGCGACCGCCGCGGAATACGAATTTGAATATTTCACATCCGAGCCGGAAACGGAAGCCGAGCCCGGCGAATCGAACGCCGCGACCGAAAAGGCGACCGAAAAAGCGACCGAACCGCTTACCGAAAGACCCGCCGAAGAGCAAGGCAAGGACAATTATCTCGGTTTGAAGATCGCCGCAGTCGCTCTCGCCGTTCTTGCCGTCGGCGCACTTGCATTCTTATTCATAAAGAGAAAGAAAAAATGATATTTAATGAAAAACGGGTCGTCCTGAAGGACGGCAAAGAAGTCGTACTGCAAAGTCCGAAAGCAGAAGACGCTTCTCTGCTTCTCGAATATATAAACGGGCTGTCCGGCGAAACGCCGTTCATTCTCCGCACGCCGGAAGACTGCACCGATACGGTAGAGGACGAGGAGCAATTCATAAAAAGCTGCGGTGAAAGTCCTTACAACCTGATGATCTCGGCTTATTACGGCGGAAAGATCATCGCCAACAGCAATCTGAAATTCAACAAAAGAAGCAAGATAGCGCACAAGTGCGAGCTTGCGATAGGTATAAGAAAAGAATTCTGGAACCTCGGTCTCGGCACCGCGCTTATGGCGGCGCTCGAAGAGGCGGCGAAAGACTTCGGCTGTAAGATCATGACGCTTATTTATATCGAAGGCAACGAACGCGCGCTGAGGCTCTATACCAAATGCGGCTTCACCGAGTTCGGACGGCTCCCCTGCGGCACGAAAATGTCTGACGGCAGTTACGTCGCGGACGTGTATATGTTCAAAAACATATAAAAACGCTATAAAAGACGAAGAGCAGACCGAAAAAGGTCTGTTCTTCCGTTTTTTTACATTATTCTCGCGTAACAGCCGCCGCGTTCAGTTGCATTTAAAGTTCCAGAAACCCGTCCCGGTCTCGGGATCGTATTTTCTGCTTATCACGCCGTCAACGACGGGACGCAGTTCGATTTCGGCGGTATAGCGCACGACGATCGATTTTATATGCCCGGCTGACATACGGTGTTCGCCGCCGCATACGTAGGAAAACGCGGCGTGAGTATGGTGAAAAAGCTCACCGTTTTCGTCGGTTACGACGTTACCGTTAAGCGAGATCAGCTCTAACATCCCGGATATCTCGCACGTGTCGAAAGATCCCGTCTCGGGGATGAACGTCTGCAGCTCCGCCTTTTCACAGCCGCCTATACCGCTGAATACCGCGGATCTTATATTTTCATTTCTGCAGACTTCAAGTATGCAGGATATTATTTCGTCGCCTTTATCGGCTCTTATGTAATACGTTTTGTCAAATCTTTTGTAATCCATTTTCAGTCGGCTTTCTTCAGGCAGTAGCGGCAGGTCCAGCCGTCGTCGGCGGGTCCTGTGTAGAGTATCAGTTCTCCGTCGTCGTTCATATATCCGACGTAGGTGCTTGCAAGTCCCAGAAAACTCAGAAGCGACGTGTCGTCGATCTGTATTTCGATCGTTATGCCTTCGTCTTCAAAGCTCTGCATCCATTCTTCCGTTTTTTCGTCCGGCGCGTGCCATTTGATATCAGTTTCGGTGCTTTCGTCTTTGAAGGTGCCTTTTTTATTCGAATCGAGCCGCAGCCGGCAGTCGCGGTCTGTATTGGTCGCGCCGCCGTAAGTCAGAAGTCCCGACGAGACGTGCTCGTACTTGCCCGCGTACTTTTTCACCAGCTTATCAGATCCGCCGAGCAAGGAGCACGACGTAAAAATTAGATTGCATATACAAACGAATGCAAGCAGAACAACGGTCGCTTTTTTCACGGTCCTGTCCTCCGAAAATAATATTCGTTACCGTAATCATACCATAATATTCCGTATTTGTCAATATGGAATCTTTTATAAACTGATACATATTGCGACTGTCAAGTCGCGCCGGCGGCGTATTTTGTCAAAAATAAAAACAGAGAAAACGGTTTTACATTTTCTCTGTTCTTTTATATCATTTTCCGATCGTCTTGAATGCTATAATAAACTCTTCCGGAAATGAAATACTGTCAGGTACCTGTGTTCCTTTATATTTACCTTCAAAAGAGTAATTGACCGTTTGTTCTGTATCGGCCGGTATCATCGCATACATTTCACCGTTATTCGTTCCCATATAGAATTTCTCATATTCCACCCATGATTCAAGTTCACTCTTCTTGAATTTTGCCTGAAGCGATACTTCAAGATCATCTTCGGAATAATTATGAAAGCATATCGCATAATCGAATATGACGGTTCCGTTAT
>CACYEW010000110.1 GCA_902773455.1 uncultured Ruminococcus sp. | reverse complement strand
GATCATAATAATTATACATTACTATTGTGAAAAAATCAACACTCCTTCGCAAAAAAGATATTATTTCAACTCCTTGACAACCGTGCCTCGTTGTGTTAAGATATAAACAGATCCACAAGCGAGGTGTTTTATATGATATTCCAGTCCGTCAACGGAACAGAACGGCCCGTCAGGCTGTGTGAACGGACGCGGCGTTTCGCCGCCGAATCGCTCGGTCACAAATACGGTCTGCATACCGAAAAAGTCATGTCGGTCGGGATCGGCTCCGACGTTCTTTCGGGTCTGTCCGATATTGAAAAATACGATCTTGCGATAAAGACGGTCGCCGAAAAAGCTCCGATACGTATATGCGAAGGCGAAAAGGTGAGCGGCGCCGCCACGCTCGGGCTCGGCATACGCCATCTCGTCCCGGCAACGTGCGGCGATAAGCCGCTGTTTCCGAGCATCAGCCACCTTACCGTGGATTTCGGTTCGGTTCTGAAGCTCGGTACTGACGGTATAAGAGCGAAAGCCGAAGAAGCTTATAAGAAGTACAGGAACACCGAAAAGGAGCCCTTTGCGAAAAGCTGTCTCAACTGCCTTGACGCGTTTGAAACGTACCGCCAAAGATATCTTGAAGCTTTGAAAGACAAGCCGGGATACGAGGAAAATTACGGCAATTTGCTTAACGTGCCGAAAAAACCCGCCGGAAACTATTACGAAGCCGTGCAGAGCATCTGGTTCACGTTTTCGTTTCTGCGGCTCTGCGGCAACTGGCCCGGCATAGGCAGGCTCGATCTTTTGCTGAAGCCTTACCTTGAAAAAGATCTTTCCGAAGGCAGGATCACGCTTGACGAAGCGCGGGAGATACTCGCTCACTTCTTCATAAAAGGCTGCGAATGGATACGCGGCGGCGACTGCGGTTCGGGCGACGCTCAGCATTATCAGAATATCGTAATATCCGGCGTTGACGAAAGCGGCGAGGATATCACGAACGAGGTGACGTATCTCATACTCGATATTATAGAAGAAACGGGAATAAGCGATTTTCCGACCACGGTAAGAGTCAATAAAAACACGAGTGAAAAACTGCTCAGGCGCGTCGCAGAGGTGATCAGATTCGGCGGCGGAGTCGTGGCGGTTTATAACGAAGACCTCGTATTAAGATCGCTGACCTCATACGGATACGAAGAAAAAGAAGCCCGTAATTTTGCTAACGACGGCTGCTGGGAGGTTCAGATACCCGGCAAAACGTACTTTACGTATCATCCTTTCGACTCTTTACAGATACTTCAAAAGACGACTTTGCAAAGCTATACGCGGAGCTTCGATTCGTTTGAAGAGCTTTACGCGCGGTATATAAAGGATCTCGGCGATTATCTGAACGGATTTTTATCCGATATGTGCGCCTGCTTCGACGGTAAGGACGAAGACGGAAACTGGATCAGAAAGCCGGCGTTTCCCTGCACGGTCATCGCTTTATTTGAGCAGGGCTGTATCGAAAAGGGACTCTCCTATCTTGAACTCGGCCCCGTTTATAACGTCATATCTCCGCATATCGGAGGTCTTTCCGACACGGTGAACTTCTTATACGCGGTAAAAAAGCTCGTATTCGACGATAAAAAAGTCGGTTTTGACGAGCTTATGAAGATACTTGCAGACAACTGGGAAGGATACGAAACGCTCCGTTTATACGCGCAGAACAAATACGCGTATTACGGAAACGATAACGACGAAGCCGACGGTATCTGCGCCCGTCTGCTTTCGGATTTTGCGGATATCTGCGCCGGGCTTGACGGCAGATGCGGTTATAATTTCCCCGGCGGCGTGAGCACGTTCGGGCGTCAGCTCGAATGGTCGCCCAACCGTCTTGCGTGCGCTCACGGCAGGCGCGCGCACGAAGTGCTCGCCGCGAACGCTTCGCCGACGCCCGGCACCGATAAAGAAGGCGCGACGGCGATAATACGCTCTTACTGTAAAAACGATCTTGCAAAACTCCCGACCGGCGCGGCGCTCGACATCAAGCTTCTGCCTTCGTCCGTCAAAGGCGAGGACGGGATCGGCGCGATAGTTTCGCTCATACGCGGCTTTGTCGCACTCGGCGGTTTCTTCATGCAGCCGGACGTGGTCGACGTATCTGTTCTGCGCGAGGCGCAGGTGCGTCCCGAAAATTATCAGAATCTTTCGGTGCGCGTTTCGGGCTGGAACGCGAGGTTCGTTACGCTCAATAAAGAATGGCAGGATATGGTGATAGGTCAGAATGAATTCGGATGCGGCTGTTAAACTGACTGTAACGGAGATACAGCGTTACTGTATGCACGACGGACCGGGCGTGCGGACGGTAGTGTTTTTGAAGGGCTGTCCTCTGCGGTGTCTGTGGTGTCACAACCCGGAGGCGCAGGATCCCTCTCCGCAGCTGTTATTCTATAATAAAAAATGCGTCGGCTGCGGCATCTGCTCGTCGTGTAAAAACGGCGCGCATACGTTTGATAACGGCGTTCACAATATCGACCGGAGCCGGTGTTCCGCCTGCGGCGGATGCGAAGCTCTCTGCCCCGCTTCGGCTTTGCAGATATCGGGCAGGGCGATGACTGTAAACGGGATCGTTGAAGCCGTAACGCGCGACGCGGCGTTTTACGGCGATACGGGCGGAGTCACGCTCTCAGGCGGCGAGCCGCTATTGCAGTCTCACGCCGTTACGCTTCTGCGCGCTCTTCACGCTTCGGGGTTCAACACGGCTGTCGAAACGTGCGGTCACGTTTCGCCGGACGTCATACGGGAAGCCGCGCCGCTCGTCGATACGTTTTTGTGGGATATAAAGGATACGAACAGCGAAAGGCACGAAAAATATACGGGCAAGCCGAACGGTCTGATCATTTCAAATCTCCGCATCGCCGATTCGTATCACGCTAAGATCCGTCTGCGCTTTATTCTCGTAAACGGAGTCAATACGGATATAAAGCATTACAAAGCCTGTTCTGAGCTTTACGGCTCGTTATCAAACGCCGATACGCCGGAGATCATACCGTATCACGCCTACGGCGGCGTGAAATCGACGTTTTTAGGTTTGCCCGACGGCGAGCGCAGGGATTTCATCCCGACGGAAGAACAGAT
>CACYEW010000109.1 GCA_902773455.1 uncultured Ruminococcus sp. | reverse complement strand
GCGGAAGAAGCCGGCAGGAAAGCGAAGGAAAGATCGGACGCCGAATGCGATCAGATCAGGCAAAAAGGCAGGGAGAAGATCGGCGAGGCTTCCGATTCGATATACGAAAGGGCGCTCCGCTTATGATCGTATCGATGAAAAAAGCCGTCATCGCGCTTTTGCCGGAGGATCTCGAAAAGATCACCGAGGCGCTTCAGAGCTGCGGCGAATTCATGCCGATACCGACCGAAACGTCTTCTGCGGTAAAGACCGTATCGACGCCGGCTCTTGACGAAGAGGCGGCGACCGCGCTTTCCGCGTACGGCAAATACCGCAAAAAAGGCGGTCTTCTGGCTCCGCCCGCCGAATACTCGGAAGAAGAGTTTTCAAAAGAGCGGGAGGACGTGAAAAAAGCGGTCATAAAAGCGATAGAGCTCAACGAAAAGCTCGAGTCGGCAAACAGCGGCTTGAAGCACTGCGACGACGAGCTTAAGGAGCTTGAACCGTTTTTGTCTCTCGAATGCGAAGCGGAAGAACTGCAGGATACGAAATATACCGCGGTATATATCGGACGGATGCCGTATTCGGAAAAGCGGCAGGACGATCCCCTCGATACCATATGCGCCGAGTACGGGATCTCTTACGAGGCGTTTTACGAATCGGGCGGAATGCGTTACTTCTATATGCCCGTGTTCAGAGATGACGCGGACGCGGTCAAAGCCGCGCTCGAACAGTCAGGCTTCGAAGCTCTCGCGCTTCCGTACAAAAGCGGAACGGCGAAGAAAAAACAGGCGGAGATACAAAACAGGATATCGCGTCTCGAATTTCTCAAAGAGTCGGTCTGTAAGGAGCTTGAAGAAGAGGCGAAGAACACCGAGTCGGTCGAACTTTTCTACGACGTGGAAAAAGCGAAGTCGGACCGCAACGAGGTCCCTGCCGACAAGACGGAATCGACCGTGATACTCACCGGCTGGGTGAGGTCCGACAGAACGGACAAGGTTGAAAAAGCGCTTGCCTCCGCCTCGGATCTGTACAGCCTGACCTTTGAAGATCCGGGCGAGGACGAACAGCCGCCCTCGGTAACGAAGGATCCGTATCTTATAGATCAGTGCTCGGCGATAACGGACTCGTATTCTCCTCCGGGGCCGACGGACATTGACCCGAACCCTTTTATGGGACCGTGGTACTATTTTCTGTTCGGCATGATGATCGCGGACGTAGGTTACGGCGCTCTGACGGCGATCCTGATGTTTTTATTCAAAAAACTGAAGAAGCCGCGCGGAAACGCCGGAAAGCTCGTCAACGTGATGCTTTACGCAAGCGTGCCGGCGATATTCTGGGGCGTTATGTACGGTTCATACTTCGGAGAAACGTGGCATCCCGTGCTTTTCGCGCCGCTTGAAGGCAACAACATAATACCGGCGCTTCTGCTTTCGATGATCGTGGGCGTGCTCCACCTGTTCACCGGTATGGGCATAAAAGCGTATATGAATTTCAAAGAAGGCAAATGGATCGCCGCTCTTGCCGATCAGATATCGTGGATACTGATAATAACGGGAGCCGGATTGATCTTCGTGCCGCAGGTCAAGGTCGCCGCGTACGTCATCGCGGGGCTCGGGGTACTGCTTCTTCTGATATTCGGCGGTTATGCAAAAAAGAGCGTTTTCGGCAAGATAACGGGCGGAGTCACGTCGCTTTACGGAATAACGAACTACGTTTCGGATATACTTTCGTATCTGCGTATATTCGCGCTCGCTCTCGCCTCCGGTCTGATCGGTATGGTCATGAACACGATAGCCGGCATGATAACCGGCGCGATACCGATACCCGTGCTGAACGTGATCGTCGCGCTGCCGATATATCTGATCGGTCACGGCATCAATATCGCTCTGAGCCTGCTCAGCGCGTACGTTCACGCCGGAAGACTTCAGTATATCGAATTCTTCGGCAAATTCTACGAAGGAGGCGGCATCAAATTCACGCCTCTGCAGAGAAACAACAAATATACAAACATAATATCGGATAAAAATAAATAATATAAATTTGAAAGGAATTTTTAATCATGGGTGCAGTATATGCCGTAATCGGCGCCGCGTTGGCGGCAACTTTGGCAGGTATAGGTTCTTCTTACGGTGTTCAGGCGGCGGGCAAAGCCGCGGCGGGCGTAACAGCCGAAAAGCCTGAACTCTTCTCCAAGCTCTTCATCCTGCAGCTTCTCCCGGCTACACAGGGTATCTACGGTCTTATCAGCGCGATAGTCATTCTGATCAAAGCCGGCATTCTCGGCGGAGATTACGCTTCGCTTACGCCGGACAAGGGTCTCATTTATCTGTTCGCGGCTCTTCCCATCGCGATCGTCGGTCTGCTCTCCGGTATCTACCAGGGCAAAACCGCGGCTTCGTCCATACTTATGACGGGCAAACAGCCGGATCTTCAGGCAAAAGGTATTCAGATGACCGCCGTTGTCGAGACTTACGCGATATTCGCTCTCGTCGCCACCATCATCATCGTTCTGATGGTCTGATATAAGAAAGGCAGTATTATAATGTCAACTCAGGCATTGATAGATAAGATCATACGCACCGCCGAAGGCGAAGCCGAGGTCATCACCGACGAGATACTTAAACGCGCCGGTGAAGCCGAACGCATCATCTTAGGCAAAGCCGACGCCGAATGTGCGGAGATAACGAAAGCAGCCGAAGAAAAAGCCGCGCAGATAAAGCGCACCTCGGCGCTGCTTTCGGAGCTTGAGGCAAGAAAAGCGTCATTGCACGCCAAACGCGAAATAATGGACGAAGCTTACGCTTCGGCTTTCGGGCGTCTCGCTATGCTCGATACCGAAAAGCGCATACCGTTCATCCGCGCTCTGATCGTCAAATACGCGCCGGATCCCGTCATCACGCTCACGCTCACCGAGGTCGACAGACGGTATTTCGACGAAGCCGCGGTCGGCTCGCTCGAAGCGGAGCTTTCCGGCAAATTCGGAAAGCCGTCCCGCATAACCGTATCGGACAAGCCGGCGAAATTCAAGGGCGGCGTATTCATGGAAAGCGCGTCGTCCGACGTCGACGCTTCTTTCGAAGCGCTCTTCGAAGAGCTCAGACGGGATACGGAGGCTGAGGTCAGCCGGATACTTTTCGGTTGAGGTAGATTATGTTTGATTATTCATATAACGTCGCGCGGATCGCCGCTCTCGAATCGAGGCTCGTTACGAAAGAGGTTCTTTCGAGGCTCAGCGCTTCGTCAGCCGACGAAGCGGTAAAGCAGCTTGCGGCGGCAGGATACGGCGACTTATCGGCGTCGACTTGCGGCGAGCTCGTTTCATACGAACAATCTAAGCTCCGATCGTTTCTCTTCTCGGCTCTGCCGGAGGAGCTTTCGCGGATACTCGTTTTACCGTACGACTGCCATAATCTGAAGGTGCTTCTCAAATGCTGCGTGCTCGGCAAGGAGCCCGAGGGTATGCTTTACGACAATACCGTTTTCGACGCGGAGCTGGCTTACGCCTGCTGCCGCGGCGGCGAATTCTCGCTTTTGTCCGACCGTATTGCGGAAACGCTCAACAGGGCGTACGACTCGGGCGAGCTTTCGACGCCGTTCGGGATAAGCGTCAACTGCGATCTCGCGTTTTACAAAGAGATAGCTTTTTACGCCGGAAACGCGCCGGAAATCATAAAAAAATACGTAAAATACGAAGCGGATCATACGAATTACGTCTCGTATCTGCGGGCGTTTTCGACCGGCTTATCCGCCGACGCTTTCAAAAAGATGCTTCTGCCGGGCGGCTTCATACCGGCGGGCGTATTCTGCGCGGCGTACGAGGCGAAGCCCGAGAGCATCCGCCCGTACACGTTCGGGTATGAAACGCACGACGGTATAACCGCGGCGGAAGAAGCGGCGAAGACCTCGGTAAACGCGGCTTCCGACGCGCTCGACGCAAGCACGGAGGCGCTTCTCGAAGCGGAAAAATACGAGATCAATTCCGCTGTGCCGGTATTTATATACAACAAGAAAAAAATACGTGAGGCCCGTCTGATAAGAACGTACTTCGCGGAATCGGAGGCTTTATGGAAAAGAAAATAAAAGCCGCCGTCGTAGGCGATAAGAGCCGCGTGGCGATGTACGCCGCCGCCGGCGTCGCCGTGTACCACGCGACCGAACGGCACGACGTGCTGAAGCTGATACAGCAGCTCGATTCCGAAGGTTACGGGATCATATTCGTCTCGGAGCCGGTCTACGCCGAATGCGAAGACGGACTCAAAAAATACGTATCGCAGCCTTATCCGATAATAATACCCGTGCCGGACGAGAATTCCGACGGATCGTATGCAAGACAGCGTATCGCCGAAAACGTCAAAAAAGCGATCGGCAGCGATATAATCTGAAATCATAAATTGGAGATAATTATGGACAGAACAACAATGACAGGGACCGTTGTGAAAGTATCGGGACCGCTCATCACGGCTTCCGGTATGGGCAGCGTCCATATGTACGACGTCGTACGCGTCGGAGAGAAGCGGCTTATCGGCGAGATAATCGAGCTTCGTTCCGATATCGCTTCCATACAGGTTTACGAAGATACGGCCGGTATCGGCGCGGGCGACCCGGTATATCTCACCGATATGCCGCTTTCCGCCGAGCTCGGACCGGGACTCATAGAATCAATATTCGACGGTATCGAACGTCCGCTCGACGCCTTATATAAGATCTGGGGCGACAGGATCGAGCGCGGCGTTTCGGTCCCGAGCCTTGACCGCGAAAAGAAGTGGAAATTCGAGCCGTCCGCAAAGATCGGCGAAAAGGTCGTTTCCGGCGACATACTCGGCGCCGTGCAGGAGACGGAGGCGGTCAGACACTATATAATGGTACCGCCCGGAAAATCCGGTACTCTTACGTGGTTATTCGACGGAGAGGCGACGGTCGTCGATCCGATAGCCAAGCTCGTAAACGATAACGGCGAGGAAGAGACTCTCCCGATGCTGCAGTACTGGCCGGTACGCCGCGGCAGACCGGTCGCCAAAAAGCTTTCTCCTTCCGAGCCGATGATCACCGGTCAGAGAAGCATAGACACGCTTTTCCCGATAGCGAAGGGCGGTATCGCCGCCGTTCCCGGCCCGTTCGGTTCAGGCAAGACCGTCGTTCAGCATCAGCTTGCGAAAGGGTCTGACGCCGATCTGGTCATATACATAGGCTGCGGCGAACGCGGAAACGAAATGACCGACGTTCTGAACGAATTCCCGGAGCTGGTCGACCCCAAAACGGGACTTTCGCTCATGAAACGCACCGTTCTCATTGCAAACACATCCGATATGCCGGTCGCCGCGCGTGAAGCGTCGATATACACCGGCATAACGATAGCCGAATATTTCAGAGATATGGGCTACAAGGTCGCGATCATAGCCGACTCCACCTCGCGCTGGGCGGAGGCTCTGCGCGAAATGTCGGGCCGTCTCGAAGAGATGCCCGGCGAGGAAGGTTATCCCGCCTACCTCTCTTCGCGCCTTGCTGAATTCTACGAACGCGCCGGCTTCGTCAAATGCCTCGGTTCAGACGGCAGATACGGCGCCGTATCGGCGATAGGCGCTGTATCACCTCCCGGCGGCGACACGTCGGAGCCCGTATCGCAGGCGACGCTCCGCATAGTCAAGGTCTTCTGGGGACTTTCTTCCGAGCTTGCCTACAAACGCCACTTCCCCGCCATCGACTGGTTGAAGAGCTACTCGCTTTACGAAGCGAAGATGGCTGAATACTACGTAAAGAACATCTCGCCCGACTGGCCGAAGCTCGTCGCTTCGACAAAGGCGCTTCTGCAGGAGGAGGCTGATCTGAACGAGATCGTTCAGCTCGTCGGTATCGACGCGCTCAGCCCGAAGGACAGGCTGACTCTTTCTGCCGCGCAGATGATACGCGAAGACTATCTGCAGCAGGACGCGATGGATCAGACGGACAGCTATACCTCCCCGAGAAAGCAGTATCTGATGCTCTCGCTGATCCACGCCTGGCATGAAATGGGCAAAAACGCCCTTGAGGTGGGAGTACCTTTTCAGAAGATCGAATCCATGAAGGTATGCGAACGCATAGCGAGAATGAAGTATATCGAAGAATCCGAAAAAGAAGAGGTCTTTGCCTCAATAAGCGACGACTGCGACAAACAGTTTACCGAAATGGTCGAGGAGGCTTCTGCAGATGAATAAGGAATATAAGACAATAAAGGAGATCGTCGGACCTCTTATGCTCGTTGAAAACGTCGAAGGCGCGACCTACGACGAGCTCGTCGAGATAATAGAGCACGACGGATCGAAGCGTTACGGTAAAGTTCTTGAAATAAACAGAGACAAGGCTCTCGTTCAGCTGTTCGAACCGTCGGAGGGTCTCAGAATGTCCGACTCGCGCGCCAAATTCCTCGGTCACGGCGTTCAGCTCGGCGTATCGGGCGATATGCTCGGCAGAGTTTTCGACGGTATGGGCAACCCGATAGACGGCGGCGATCCCATAATCGCCGAAGCGTATATGAACATAAACGGTCTGCCGATGAACCCGGCGGCAAGAGACTTTCCGGCTGAATTCATACAGACCGGCGTTTCGGCGATAGACGGGCTGAATACGCTCGTAAGAGGTCAGAAGCTTCCGGTCTTCTCCGGCTCCGGTCTTCCCCATGCGGAGCTGGCGGCGCAGATAGCCCGTCAGGCGAAGGTGCGCGGTACGAACGACAAATTCGCCGTCGTATTCGCCGCCATCGGCATCACCTTTGAAGAATCCGAATTCTTCATACGCGACTTCGAGCGTACCGGCGCCATCGAACGTTCGGTTATGTTCATCAACCTCGCAAACGACCCCGCGGTCGAGCGTATCTCGACGCCGCGTATGGCGATAACCTGCGCGGAATACCTCGCATACGAGCTCGGGATGCACGTTCTCGTCATAATGAGCGATATCACGAACTACGCCGAGGCTCTTCGCGAGATCTCCGCCGCGAGAAAAGAAGTTCCCGGCAGACGCGGTTATCCCGGTTACCTTTACACGGACCTTGCGACGATGTACGAGCGCGCCGGAAGACTGAAAGGCAAGCCCGGCTCGATAACGCAGATACCGATACTTACGATGCCCGAGGACGATAAGACTCACCCGATACCGGACCTTACCGGATACATAACCGAAGGTCAGATAATACTTTCGCGCGAGCTTTACAGAAAAGGCGTAAAACCGCCGATCGACGTTCTGCCGTCTCTTTCGAGACTTAAAACGAAGGGTATAGGTCCCGGCAAGACGAGAGAAGACCACGCGAACACGATGAACCAGCTGTTCGCCGCATACGCCCGCGGTAAAGACGCCCGCGAGCTTTCGACGATACTCGGCGAATCGGCGTTATCGGACGTGGATAAGATCTACGCGAAATTCGCCGAGGAATTCGAGCAGAAATACGTTTCGCAGGGTTACGATACGGACAGATCGATAGAAGATACGCTCACGGTCGGCTGGCAGCTGCTCTCGATGCTTCCGAGAACGGAGCTTAAACGTATCAAAGAAGAATATATTGAGAAATATCTCCCGAAGGACGAATCCCGTAAATAACGGAGGGACTTATGGCTAAACAGATAAACCCGACCAGAATGGAGCTGACGCGGCTCAAACGCCGCCTTAAAACGGCTTCACGCGGTCACAAGCTGCTCAAGGACAAGCAAAACGGTATGACCAAGCAGTTCATGGAGCAGATAAGAAGAAACAGATCTCTGCGCGAACAGGTCGAGGCGGCTCTTTCCGCCGCATCGGGCAAATTCCGCGCCGCGTCGTCGTCGATGGGCGAGCCTGAGCTTTACGAAGCTCTGATGCTCCCGGCGGGCGAGGTCGGCATAACGGGAGACGTGAACAACGTGATGAGCGTGCAGACGCCGAAACTCATATCGGACGGAGGTCTTTCCGGCACGCTTCCTTACAGCTTTGCCGGAACGAGCCCCGAGCTCGACTCCGCCGTGCTCTCGATGATAAAGCTCTTTCCGCTTTTGTGCGAGCTTGCCGAATGTGAAAAAACGTGCGATATGCTCGCCGCGGAAATAGAAAAAACGCGCAGAAGAGTAAACGCTCTCGAGCACGTCATGATCCCCGATATGCAAAGAAACATAAAATTCATAACGATGAAGCTCGAGGATAACGAGCGTCAGAACATAACGAGACTGATGAAAGTCAAATCGGTCATCAACGACAGATAGGATGTGAAAAAATGAAAGGCAAATTTGAAAAGATCACGAAAATAATCCCCGAAAACTGCGACGGTATACTGCTCACGAGCGAGGTCAACCAGTTTTACGCCTGCGATTTTCCGTTCACGGACGGCTACGTTCTCGTAATGAGAGATAAAACGTATCTGATCTCCGATCCGCGCTATTACGAAGCGTCGCTTGCTTCCGAGGGCGTTGAGAAAGTCGAGCTGAGATCCGGAGTTCTCGAAGAGCTCCTGTCGGGTCTCGGCGTAAAGGCTCTCGCGTACGAGGACCTTGAGCTTACGGTCGCGGCTTTGCACAGACTCGAAAAGAGATTTCCCGATATCGCGTTTCATCCGATCGGCAGCGCTTTATCCGATTTGCGCGAATATAAAGACGAAGATGAGCTTGAAAAGATCAAGACGGCGCAAAGCATCGCGGATAAGGCGTTCGAACACATCCTCGGTTTCATAAGCACCGACCGCACCGAAAAGGAGGTCGCGCTCGAGCTTGAATTCTTTATGAGATCTCACGGAGCCGAAAACGTTTCGTTTGAAACGATAGCGGTCAGCGGTCAGGCGACTTCTCTGCCCCACGGCGTACCGAGAGACATCAAAGTCAATCCGGGTTTTCTCACGATGGACTTCGGATGCAAATTCCGCGGCTACTGCTCGGATATGACGAGAACGGTCGTCGTAGGCAAGGCGACGCCCGAAATGAAAAAACTCTACAATACCGTACTCAGAGCTCAGACCGCCGCGATAGAGGCGACGGCGCACGGTATGAAATGCAGCGATCTCGACAAGATCGCGAGAGACATCATTGACGCCGAGCCGGAATTCAAAGGCGCTTTCTCGCACAGTCCCGGTCACGGCGTAGGTCTTTATATCCACGAAATGCCGGGCGTCAGCTATTATAACGACGGCAAGATACTCTCGACCGGTCACGTCATAACGATCGAGCCGGGCATCTATTTATTCGGCAAATACGGCTGCAGAATAGAGGATATGATGGTATTCCATAAAGACGGATGCGAAAATATCACTCATTCGAGAAAAGAACTTATCGAAATTTAAAAAAATTTTCGGAAAAAGTATTGAAAAAACCGTAAAGATAGTGTATTATAGATTCAGTTATATGATTTTATTTTGGAGGAAACCATTATGTTAATGGCTGGTGATTTCAGAAACGGCAAAACTTTCGAGCTTGACGGTCAGGTAATGCAGGTCGTCGAGTTCCAGCACGTAAAGCCCGGCAAAGGCGCGGCTTTCGTCAGAACGAAAATGAAAAACGTCATCACGGGCGCCGTGATCGAACGTTCCTTCTCCCCGACGGACAAATTTGAAGAAGCCGTAGTCGAACGCAAGGAAATGCAGTATTCGTACAGCGACGGCGGTCTGTACTATTTCATGGATATGGAAACGTACGATCTCGTTCCGCTCGACGCATCGAAGCTCAGCGACAACTTCAAATTCGTCAAAGAAGAAATGATCTGCAAGATCGTTTCGTATAAAGGCAACGTATTCGCAGTCGAACCGCCGATGTTCGTAGAGCTCGCCGTCACCGAGACGGAACCGGGCTTCAAAGGCGATACCGCCACCGGTACTACCAAGCCCGCTACGCTTGAAACGGGCGCGATCATCAAAGTGCCGCTGTTCATCAACGAAGGCGACGTGCTCAGGATCGACACGAGGACCGGCGAATATCTCGAACGCGCAAAACAGTAATTACCGATTTTGATACCGGAGGAACAGTTATGACTATCAGTGAAAAAGTCGCATATCTCAAAGGCCTTGCCGAGGGAATGAAGATCGACAAAGAAGACAACACGGGCAAACTCCTCACCGAGATCATAGAAGTGCTCGGCGAGATAGGCAATTCGATAGAAGACCTTGAAGAAGACAACGAATATCTGAACGATTACGTTGAAGAGCTCGACGAGGATCTCGGCGACGTTGAAGAGTATATCTTCGGAGAAGACGACGAATGCGATTGCGATTGCTGCTGTGACGACGATGAAGATTACGATGAAGACGACGATTTCGACCTTGACGATGAGGATTACGACGACGAGATAGTCGAGATCGAATGCCCCATGTGCGGAGAGAAGATCTGCGTTCCGCCGACGGTTGATTATGCGCATCTTATCTGCCCGGCGTGCAACGAAGAGTTCTCCTACATCGAGGACGACGATCCTGCCGACGAAGACGAAGATTAAGTGATCAGTATACCCGGTGCGGCCCGCACCGGGTGTTTTTTTGAAGCGCGAAACGGAGAACGGCATGAACGAACTTGAAAATTCACGGAAAATAATAAACGATACCGACAAAAAAATGGCGGAGCTTTTCGTCACCCGTATGAAAGCCGCCGAGGCTATCGCGGCGTATAAGAAAGAACGCGGTCTGCCCGTTTACGACGCGGAACGCGAAACGGCTCTGATCAGGCGCAACTGCGAGCTGATAGACGATCCGACCATCCGCTCTTACTACGCGGATTTCATTGCAAAGACGATCGGTATTTCACGCGCTTATCAGAATTATCTGATCAAAGGCGCGAGAGTCGCATACTGCGGCGTGCCGGGCGCTTTTGCATACGCTGCGGCGAGACGTCTTTTCCCGCAGGGCGAATACGTTTCTTTCGGCAGCTTTGCCGAGGCTTACGGCGCTGTCGTATCGGGCGACTGCGAAAGCGCCGTTCTTCCGATAGAAAACAGCAGCGCGGGCGAGGTCGGCGAGGTATGCGATCTGATATTCGCCGGTCCTCTGTTCATCAACCGTACCGCGGACCTTTCGGTAACTCAGAACCTGCTGACCGTCAAAGGAGCCGGAGTCAACGCGGTAAAGACCGTCGTCAGCCATCCGCAGGCGCTTATGCAGTGCTCGGAATTTATAAAAAGCAAGGGGTACGCGGCGAGGGAGTTTTCGAATACGGCGCTTGCGGCGAAATACGTATCGGAGCAAAACGACGAAAGCCTCGCGGCGATAGGCACGGCCGAAGCGGCGGAGCTCTACGGACTCGACGTCGCCGTGCCGAACGTCAACAAAAACAAAGCGAACACCACCCGTTTCGCCGTGCTCAGCAGAGTTGAAAACGACGGTCCCGGAAAGACAGACGACAATTTCTTCATAGTCTTTTCCGTCAAAAACCGTGCGGGAGCCCTTGCAGGCGCAATAAATATAATCGGCAAATACGGGTATAATATGCGCGCTCTTCACAGCAGACCGTCAAAAGATCTGCCGTGGCAATACTATTTCTATATGGAATGCGAAGGCAACGTAAGGACCGAAGACGGTAAAAATATGCTTTCGGAGCTTTCTTCATACTGCGAGAAGCTCAGGCTTATCGGTTCTTACTCTTCCGTGAGGTGAGATATGATCATGACCGTCGATCTCGGTAACAGAAGTTACGATATAATAACGGAGCGCGGTTCTCTTCATCACGCCGCGGAATATCTCGACCTCGACCGCAAAGTCATGGTCGTGACCGACGACGGCGTGCCGGAGGAGTACGCGGAAGCCGTGAGAGCCGCCGCAAAGGACGGTCACACCGTGACCGTCGCGCAGGGCGAGGCGAGCAAGTGCTTTGAACAGTATCAGCGTATTCTGTCGGAGATGCTTTCACTCGGGTTCGGCAGAGGCGACTGCGTCGTCGCCGTCGGAGGCGGCGTTTGCGGCGATCTTGCCGGCTTTGCCGCGGCGACGTATATGCGCGGAGTCGATTTCTATAACGTGCCTACGACCGTTTTGTCGATGGTGGATTCGTCGGTCGGCGGAAAGACGGCGATAGACTTTCGAGGCGTCAAAAACGTTATCGGCGCTTTCAAACAGCCTGAGCGCGTGCTTATCGACGCTGACGTATTAAAAACGCTGCCGAAGAGACAAATCTCGAACGGATTTGCCGAGGCGGTCAAAATGGCGCTGACTTTTGACGAAGAGCTTTTTTCGGTTTTTGAAACGGAAGATCCGATGAGTTACGTCGACAAAATAATAACGCGCTCTCTTCTTATCAAAAAAGCCGTCGTTGAAGCGGACGAAACGGAAAAAGGTCTGCGCCGCGTGCTGAATTTCGGTCATACGATCGGTCACGGGATAGAGGCGGCGGTCTCGCCTGAGCTTTATCACGGCGAATGCGTCGCTCTCGGTATGCTTCCGATGTGTTCGGACAAGGTAAGAGCGCGGCTTCTTCCGGTGCTTTCAAAACTCAAATTGCCGACGCGGTACGATTTTGACCGTGAAAAAGCGTTTGAAGCGATAACGCACGACAAAAAAGGCGGCGGCGGTTTTGTAAAAGCGATCGTCGTAAACGAGGTCGGATCCTTTGAAGAAATAAAAATGACCCTTGACGGATTATACGGAAAAATGATATCTTATTACGGAGAAAACAAATGAAAAACACGTTCGGTTCATCCGTGACGCTCACGGTTTTCGGCGAAAGCCACGGTCCGTACGTCGGCGCCGTGCTCGACGGACTTTGCCCGGGTATGCCCGTATCCGAGCAAAGTATAAAAAAGGCGCTTTCCATGCGCCGCCCGTACGGTAATATATCGACAAAGCGCGTCGAGCCGGACGATTATATCATAGCGAGCGGCGTCTTCAACGGCAAAACGACCGGTACTCCGCTCTGCATAATGATACCGAATACCGATACGAGAAGCGGCGATTACGATTACGGCAAAGCAAGACCCGGGCACGCCGACTATACGGCTTATCTGAAATATCACGGCTTTGAAGACTATCGCGGCGGCGGTCATTTTTCAGCGAGGCTCACCGCGCCGGTCGTTGCGGCTTGCGCGATACTTTGCGACGCGCTCCGGACGAAGAATATCCGCATAGGCACGCATATATCGTCTTTATGCGGCATACGCGACAGAGAATTTTCTGACCTTTCAGCCGACATGGATACGCTTGAAAACAGACTGTACCCCGTTTTATCGGACGAAGCGATGGAGCTTATGATCAAAAAGACCGAAGACGCCGCCAAAGAAGGCGACAGCGTAGGCGGGATCCTGCAGACCGTGATAACGGGCGTACCGAAAGGCGTGGGAGAACCGTTTTTCGACAGCGTAGAAAGCGTTTTGTCTCATATCCTCTTCTCCGTTCCCGCGGTCAAAGGCGTTTCGTTCGGCGCGGGCTTCGGCTTTGCCGGCATGTTCGGCAGCGAGGCGAACGACCCGATGAGATACGATAACGGCGAGGTGTCGTTTGAAACGAACAACAACGGCGGCTGTAACGGCGGTATAACGAACGGCAGTCCGATAGTTATAAATACCGCGGTGAAACCGACGCCGTCCATCGCCAAAGAGCAGGATACGATAGACTTCATAAACAAAGAAAACGTGCGCCGCAAAATCACCGGCAGGCACGATCCGGCGGTTATACACCGCGCGCGGGCGGTAGTCGACGCTTTATGCTCTTTCGCCGTGTTCGATATGCTCTCTTTCAGATACGGCACGGATTTTTTCGGTGACGGTAAATGAAATACGGACTTATAGGCGAAAAACTGCCGCACAGCTATTCAAAAGAAATTCATGAAAAGCTCGGCAGATACGAATACGAGCTTCATCCGCTCGAAAAAAACGAGCTTGACGGATTTATGAAAGCGGCGGATTTCACCGCGATCAACGTGACGATACCGTACAAGACCGCCGTGATACCTTACCTGCACGGGATAAGCGAACGCGCGAAGGCGATAGGCGCGGTAAATACGGTAATAAATAAAAACGGCGCGCTTTACGGCGACAATACCGATCACGCCGGTCTTACCGCGCTGATATGCCGCTCAGGATTTGATATGCGCGGCAAAAGCGTGCTTATACTCGGTTCGGGCGGCACGTCGAAGACCTCCGTCGCGGTATGCCGCGATCTTTGCGCGGATAAGATAACCGTCGCAAGCAGAAGCGGCGCAGAGGGGACCGTGACGTACGGCGAAGCGAAAGCGTTAAAGCCCGATTTCATAATAAACACGACTCCGTGCGGTATGTACCCGAACGAAGGTGTGAGCGCTGTCGATATCAAAGATTTCGACGGCTTGTCCGGCGTGATCGACGTGATATACAATCCGCTTCGCACAAAACTGACGCTCGACTGTAAAAAACGCGGTATACCCGCAGTATCGGGACTTTATATGCTCGTTTATCAAGCAATGGAAGCTGCTTCCCTGTTTTTGTCGGAGCGCGTCGCGCCGGATGAAACGGAGCGGATATATAAAGAAATACTCAATGAAAAAGAAAACGTCGTT
>CACYEW010000108.1 GCA_902773455.1 uncultured Ruminococcus sp. | reverse complement strand
CCGCGGCGGGGCGGTGGGGGGGGGACGCCCGCCGCGTGCGCTTCGCGCAAATTGTGAGCCGTGTTCTTTCGGCGAGCCCCCGTATGAGTAATACGGGGAGAGGGGGAGCGGGGGCGACCGGGAGCGCAAACCATCTGTTAAACGTTTTCTTTCATCTTATCTCCGTTTTGCTCAGGCTGACTTTACCGTAGCCTGATTTTTTATCGAACGAAAGACTGTATATTTCGTTATCCTTTATAAAGAGCTGAAAACTGCCCTTGAAGGCGACGTTCGATCTGTCCGTCATATTTACCATAACGCCGTAAAAACTGCCGTACGGGTCTTCTTTATCGGCGGCTTCGACGTTGAAAACCACGAGATTATTATATACCGCGACGGTATCGCGGCAGATATACGCCGCGGTAAGATCGGTGAAAACGTCAGTTATCCCGTCGCTTGACGCGGTGGCTATGCCGACGCGTTCGTCGCCTTTGGAGCCGTCGCCGCGCTTTGCGTAGTATATCGCGTAAATGCCCGTCATATCGTCGTAACCGGCGTAGAAGACCGTGCTGACGTCGCGCAGTATCTTTTCGGCGGAAAGCTCACCCGTGCGGAGATTATACGTCTTTATGAAATACTTGACCGCGTCTGTCACGCCGCAGGTCAGATATCCGTTCCCGCACGACAGGAACGTGCAGGAAACGCCGCCTGTCGCCGTTTCGCTCGTATAGGCAAACGACTGAAATTCGGAAAGCTCCTCCGTCTTCGCGTCGTATTTCATTATACGGCATCTGCCGAGCTTCGCCGCCGAGGTCAGATAGTAGACGCAGCCGCCGAAAACGGCGATGAATCTCGTCTGCGTTTCGGAAATATCGGAAACGGTCTTCCTGAACACGCTGTGGACCCTGTTTCCGTTTTCGGTATCGATCGCTTTCAGATCGTAGTCGACGCTCCCGTCGGTATACGATATCAGTTGATAAAAGGCGATCAGTCCTCCGCCGGCGTAAAGCTCGTATGAAAACGTGCCTTCGGGCAGAGAATAGACCTCTTTCAATTCGCCTCCGATACCGTCGCAGACGGCGATCTTCGTATCGGTTTCGTCAAATTTGCGAAGCAGTACGGCGTAACGTTCGTTGCCGCTTTTTTCGGGGTAAAGCCGCGTATAGCACGACGGCAGAGCGTCGGGCGAAGAATATTCGGCTATGATATTCGCCGGCGCCGAGCAGCCGCAGAGCAGTAAAAGCAGAGCGAGCGCGGAACAGATAAGTCTTTTCATAAAATCACCGTTTTTTCTTTTATTATATCATGCCGCCGCTCCGGTTGTCAATAATAATACAATAAGAACAAATTTGTTTTTATTTTAACTTGAAAAAGCAATAATCGGATGATATAATATAACAAAACGTAACAGGAGGCTTGTACAATGTACGATCAGGTGCTTTTTATAGTGTTGAACAAAACGGAACTGCTCGACAAACTGCTTGACGAATTCAAAAACCGCGGCGTCGGAGGAGCCACGGTCGTGAATTCGATCGGTATGGCGCACGAGCTCGCCGATAAAGAGGAAAGTCATTTCATAAGCAGCTTCAGAGCGTTTTTCGGCGGAGGCCACGCCGAGAGCAAAACGATATTCACCGCCTGCGACGCCGCGACGGCCGAAAGGGCGAAAGAAGCGGTAAGGCAGGTAGTCGGAGATCTTTCCGAGCCGGACAGCGCGATAATGTTCGGCGTTCCCCTTCTTTACATTGAAGGGATCACTCACATAGATTGAAAGAAGGTTTTTTTCTTGCAGCTCAATACTTTGATATACCTCGGCATACTTCTCTTGTCCGGGCTGTTGTTCGGCAGACTTGCAAAGCTGATCAAACTGCCGAACGTCACCGGCTATCTCGTCGCGGGACTCGTGCTCGGCCCGCACGTACTTAACGTCATACCTCAGCAGACCGTGAACGATTTCAACGTCATTTCCGAAATGGCGCTTTCTTTCATAGCGTTCACGATAGGCTGCGGCTTCAAGCGGTCGTATCTGAAAAAGGTCGGTATGACGCCGGTCGTGATCGCGATATTCGAATCGGTCCTCGCCGTGTTCGCCGTGCAGGGAGCGCTTCTTGCGGTCGGCACCGATCCTCAGCTTTCGATAATCCTCGGCGCGATAGCGGCGGCGACCGCTCCGGCGGCGACTCTGATGGTCATAAAACAGTACGCCGCGAAAGGTCCGGTCACGGATACGCTCGTATCGGTCGTCGCGCTCGACGACGCGGTCGCGCTGATGGCGTTTTCGATCTGCGTGGCGATAGCCTCTGTGGTCGGCGGCGGAAAATTCGAAGCGAGTACGGTATATATGCCGCTTTTGCAGATATTCGGCGCGCTGCTTCTCGGCGCGGTCTGCGGACTGCTTTTCAAGATACCCATGCGCTTTTTCAAAAAGCCGGGCAACAGGCAGATCATAACCGTCGGCATTGTCTTCGCCTGCGCGGGCGTGTCGGATATGCTCGGTCTTTCGTCTCTGCTCGCATGCATGGCGTGCGGAATGGCGCTCTGCAACACAAGCGACGAATCCGACAGTATATTAAGCGTCGCCGATTCGGTCACGCCGGCTCTGTTTCTGCTTTTCTTCGCAACGAGCGGCGCGGCTCTCGACATAACAAAGATACCGGAGATCGGACTTATCGGAATAATCTACGTCGTCGTCAGAATAATAGGCAAGGTGTCCGGAGCGTGGCTCGGCGCGGTGATAATGAAGGCGCCGAAAAACGTCAAGAGATATCTCGGACCCGCTCTGATACCGCAGGCGGGCGTTGCGATAGGTCTGACCGTGGTCGCGCAATCCATCGTTCCGGCGTACGCCGACGATATACGCGCCGTCGTTTTGTGCGCGACGCTGATCTACGAGCTCACGGGTCCCGTCATAACGAAGCTCACGCTTCAGGGCGCCGGAGAGATAACGGTCGAGAAAAAACAGCCGCTTGACAAAAAGGGCTGAGTATGGTAGTATAATAAAAGATCACGCGCCGCAGGCGCATATCGCGTCGGCAGGCATATCGCGATTTTGCACGCCTCGCCGCGGCTATTGTGCAAAAGTATATCGCGTCCGGAGGACATATCGCTTAAAAGGCGATATATTCCCAGTCGGGAATGCGATATGTTTGCCTTGTAAACGCGATATATTCCCCTGCGGGAACGCGATATATTTGCTTCGCAAATGAGAAAAAAGAAATAAGGACGGTACGACCGATGATAGGAACAAACAACGTATCTTTACAGTTCGGCGGAAGGACGCTTTTCGCGGGCGCCGATCTGCAGTTTACACGCGGCAACTGCTACGGCATAATCGGCGCGAACGGCGCCGGCAAATCGACGTATCTGAAAATACTGTCGGGCGAGCTCGAGCCGACGAAAGGCGAGGTTTATAAAACGCCGAACGAGCGCCTTTCGGTATTGAAGCAGGATCACTTCGCTTATAACGACTGCACGGCGCTCCGTACCGTGCTTTTAGGCAATCCGGAGCTCGTTAAGATCTCCGACGAGCGCGACGAGATCTATTCAAAAGAAGAAATGACGGAGGAAGACGGCGTAAGAGCCGGCGAGCTTGAAGAAAAGTTCGCCGAGCTCGGCGGTTATACCTGCGAATCGGACGCCGAAATGCTCTTGAACGATCTCGGCATAACCGACGAATACCATTATATGCTCATGGCGGAGCTTTCCGAACAGCAGAAAGTCAAGGTGCTTCTCGCCCAGGCGCTTTTCGGCAATCCCGACATACTGCTGATGGACGAGCCGACGAACGGTCTCGACCTCGTGACGGTCAACTGGCTCGAGGACTTTTTAGCCGATCTGAACAGCACCGTCATAGTCGTATCTCACGACCGTCACTTTCTGAATAACGTCTGCACTCATATAGTCGACGTGGACTTCGGCAAGATAACGATGACCGTCGGCAACTACGATTTCTGGTTCGAATACACGCAGATAAGACAGAGACAGATGCGCGAGCAGAACAAGAAGAACGAGCAGAAGGCGAAAGAGCTTCAGGAATTCATCCAGAGGTTCTCCGCGAACGCATCCAAATCCAAGCAGGCGACCTCGCGCAAAAAGCTGCTCGAATCGATCAACCTTTTTGAAATGCCCGTTTCCTCGCGCAGATTTCCGTTCATCAGCTTTGAGCCGTCGCGTTCCATCGGCAACGACCTGCTCGAAGTAAAAAATCTGAGCAAAACGGTCGGCGGCAGACTCGTGCTCGACAACGTCAGCTTCATTCTCCGCCCGCGCGACAAGGTCGCTTTCGTCGGCGACGACCCGATAGCGAGAACGACGCTTTTCAGGATACTCACAGGCGAGATGGAACCGGATTCCGGCTCCTACAAATGGGGCGTAACGACGAAATTCTCGTATCTGCCGCAGGATAACTCCGAATATTTCGACGGCCACGAGGAAAACCTCGTCGACTGGATAAGAAACTGCTCGACTCTGACCTACGAATCCGACGTGCGCGGCTGGCTCGGCAAGCTGCTGTTTTCCGGCGACGAGGCGCTCAAAGAAGCGAGAGTCCTCTCCGGCGGCGAAAAAGTGCGCTGTATGCTCTGCCGCATGATGCTTTCGGGCGCGAACGTGCTGATCATGGACGAACCGACGAACCACCTCGACCTCGAATCGATCACGGCGCTCAATAACGGCATGACGCGCTTTCCCGAGTCGATACTCTTCTGCTCGCGCGACCATCAGCTCAACCAGACCGTCGCGAACCGTATAATCGACGTGACCGCGGGCTCGTTCTACGATAAGCTCCAGACCTACGACGAATATCTCGAAGACACGAAAAAATGAAAAAAGGGTTTTTGACCGCGCTTCTCGCCGCGCTGCTGCTGATCGGCGGCTGTACGCGTGAGAACGTTCCGGCAGCGACGGGAAGCCCGGTTTCCGAAACGGAGACCGAAACGGGAAAAGAGACCGCAAAAGAGACCGGAAACGAAACCGAAGCGGCGACGGAAGAAGCGCGTAAATACGACGAATACGGAGAAAAAGCGATGAAACGTATCGAATCATATCTTGAATATCCCGAAACGTTCCCGTTTTCTTTCAAATACGAAAACGAAAAGGTCAAGGGCTTCGGCGAAGGCTTTGATAAAATATCCGAAGAAAAGACCGAAGAACCGGACGGCCTCGCTTTTACGGTCAGATTCCTTCATAAAGACAGCGGCGCCGTTTTTACGGTAAAAGCAAAGTCGTATAATACGTTCGACGCGTGCGAATGGACCGTTTACATAGCCAACGAAACGAATGAAAACACCGGCGTGTTCAGCGACGTAAACGCGATAGACGCGACCTTTGAGGGCGAAAAGCCCGTGCTTAAAGGCATAAGCGGCGATCTCGGCGATATGTACGCGCCGTATTCGACGGATCTTTCGAAAAAGACCGTGAAAAAATCGTCGACGTCGGGCAGACCGACTCACGGCGAATTTCCTTATTTCAATCTGGAGTACGGCGACGGCGGCGTGTTCATCGCCGTAGGCTGGCCGGGATGCTGGAGAGCGGAATTCAACGGCAAAGACGGTATGAATACGAAAGTCACCGCCGGACAAAACAAATTCGCCTCGTATCTTGCGCCGGGCGAAACGGTACGCACGCCGCTTGCGGCTTTCCTTTATCACGCCAGCCGCGACGAAGCGGCAAGCATGAACCTCTGGAGAAGATGGTTCATCGAATGCAATATGCGTAAGGATTCAAAAGGCGATCCGATCCGGCCCGCAACCGGATGGGGCTCCGTCGTACAGGGCATGACGACCCATGCGCTCACGAGAACGGCGAATTCGTATCTGCGCCACGGTATAAAGCTCGATTATTTATGGCTCGACGCCGGATGGTACGTCAACGCCGAAAACAAAGCCTGCGGCTGGCCCGAAACGGGCACGTGGAAGGTCAATACGGAGGCGTTCCCCGACAAATTCGCGGAGGTCTCGGAGCTGATGCACGGCAACGGCGGAAAAACTCTTCTGTGGTTCGAGCCGGAGGTCGTGCGGTGCGATAAAGACAAATTCCTCGAAGCGAACCCCGATTTCAAGCCCGAATGGTTCCTCGGCACCGCCGCGGGCGGTTCGTGGCTCGAAGGACAGCTCGCAGATCTCGGAAACGAAGAGCTTCGCGCGTGGCTTTACGGCAGGATAACGGCCGTTCTCGACGAGGGCGGCATAGATATGTACCGGCAGGATTTCAACGTCGATCCGGCTCCCGTGTGGAGCGCCTGCGACGGCAGGGACAGGACCGGTATGACGGAGAACAAATACGCGGCGGGATATCTTGCGCTGTGGGATATGATACTCGAAAAATATCCCGATATGACGATAGATTCCTGCGCCTCCGGCGGCGGCAGAAACGATCTTGAAACGATGCGCCGCGCCGTGCCGCTCCATATAAGCGATTTCTGGGACGGCAGAGCCGGCGGTTACGACGAGCGGCAGGCGGTCTTGCTTTCGCTTTCCTCGTGGTTCCCGTATTTCAAGCTTCAGGTGAACGCGGGCGAAGAGATAACCGAATACAGATTCCGCTCCTGCATGGCGCCGTGGATAAACGTAAACGTCCCCACGATAAGCAAAAGCACGCCGTGGGATCTCGTGACCAAAGAGATCGGCGAGTGGAAAAAGCTTTCGGAGCTTTTCTACTCCGACTTCTATCCGCTTACTAAGGTAAGCAAAAAGAATAACGTATGGCGCGCCTGGGAATATTTCGACGAAGACTCCGATAAAGGAGCCGTGCTCGTTTTCCGCGCGGAGAATAACAAAAAAACCGAACAAACGCTCTGCATACACGCAAAACCGGGCGTAAAATACTCGGTCAAGGACTGCGACGGCAATATCGACGCGGTATTGAGCGGAGAAGCGCTTTCGGCCGGTTTCCGCGTGACGCTCGAGCTTCCCGGCTCGTCGGCTCTGATATTCATTGAAAGATATAAAGGTGACGGCAGATGAAAAAGATCGCTGCCATACTTATTATCGCGGCGGCGCTGACCGCGGTCTGCCGCGCGGCGGAGGACGGATCTGTGATAACTTATCTCAGCGATATGGAATGGAAGGCGGCGGAGATATACTCCGACGCAAACGGCGGCGTACCCTCGCGTGACGAAAACGTGGCGGGCGAGGAGCTGTGGTTATACGATCTGTATTTTGAAAAAGGCGTGTGTCTGCACGCCGCGCCCGGCAAAAACGTGTTTATCGAGGTCGATATAGAGGGAAAAGGCTTCAGAACGTTTTACGCGTATCCCGGCACGGCCGAGAGCGAGCTTTACGACGTGACGATGGCGAGCGTGAATTTCATTTTCAAAGTCGACGGCAAAACCGTGCTCAGGACAGAGAAGATCACGCCGAAAAAACGCCCCGAGCCGATCAGCTTCGACGTGACCGGCGCAAAGCTCCTGAGGATCGAGATGACCGACGGAGGCGACGGAATAAGCGGCGACTGGGGCTCTCTCGGAGCGGCGCTTTTCAGCACGTCCGACGATATCGGACTGATATCGGCCGCGATCAAAGGCGAACGGGACGTCACGGCGGCGACGGAGCAAACTGAGGTAAAAACAGAAACAGAGCCTTTGACCGAAGAAGCCGCAACGGAAGAAAAGACCGGAAAACTCACCGAAGCCGTAACGGAAAAGCCGGCGGTAAAAGAAGAGAAGAACGTAAACCCGGCAGTTTATATCGTCGCGGCGGCGGTCGTGCTCGCGGCGGCGGCAGCCGTTACGGCAGCGTTAAAAAAGAAGAAAGCCGGAAAATAAAAAAATCAAAACCGTCCGACACCGTCGAAACGTTCACGGGGACCGAACGGTTTTTTTATATCTTACGCCGCTTTCGCGAGGTGTCCTAAAGGACAGTTTATAAAAAACCGGCTGAGGCAAGGATCATTCCTGACTTCAGTCGGTTTTTTGTCGCATAT
>CACYEW010000107.1 GCA_902773455.1 uncultured Ruminococcus sp. | reverse complement strand
TAAGACCTTCTTCGGTTTCCGCGAGCACGCCGCCGCTGAAAACATAGGTGAAAATCTCTTTAACTGCATTGCGCACGGCCGGAACGAGCGCGCAGGCGGAAAGAGCGAATATCAGCGCTGCGGCAGCCGCAATTACTATAATGCGTTTTCTGCTTATAGTCATTCCGGTTGTTATATTCCCTTTTATACGCTTTTTTATGGTTCGTCTTGCAAAAGAGCCTATGGAACGTTTTTCGCCGCAAAACCGTATCAGTTCATTGTGAACGCATATTTCGCAAGCTTCCGCAAGGACAGGATCGGTTTGTTTAGTCATTATAGTTTCTCCTTTAATATCTTTGCAAGTCTGCATCTCGCGCGCACAAGTAAAGTGCGGACGGCTTCCGAGGTGGAACCGATAAGCGACGCGATCTCCTCGCTGGAATAGCCGTAATAGTACTTAAGAATTACAGCCGTCTTTTGCATTTCGGTAAGCCGGTCAATTGCGTTTGCTATGTCGGCGGAGGTTTGAGCGGCGATAACTTCATCGGCAGTATCCTGCGTAATATCGGATACTTCTCCGAGCGGCTCGGCGGAATGGTTCTTCTTTTTGCGGTAAATGTCTATAGCCGCGCATTTGGTGTATATCATAACGAGGCCCGCAACCGAATCGATATCACCGGGCATAAACTTATCGATATGTACGATTATTCTCTCGAAAGCACACATAACGGCGTCTTCCGCGTCGTGGCCGTGCCGTAAAATGGAATACGCTTTTGCATACATATTTTCGCCGTATTTTTCGTAAATCTCCGTAACGCGCAAACGCTCTTGTTCGTCGCTTATGGCTGCGATAATAGCTAGTATCAAGTTATCACCTCCGTTTATGAGTATATAACAAAAAACAGTGCAAGTCAAGCCGTCACAAAACGTCGCTTTATGCGTTATATAGAACAGCAAGCCAAAAATATTTTTTTAAAAAGGAGAAAAAAATGAAAATAATACTTGCAGTGATATTTTGCTTTCTTTTGCTTGCCGTATACGGCTGCGGCAATATCGACGATACGTCGGAACCGGATAATATGCCGGCAAACAATTCCTCGGAAGAACCCGAAAGTTCGAACGCAGGTCAGAACCTTAAATATATTTGCGAACGGCTTTCGTCTGTTTCGTATGACTATTTAGTTAGTGAATTTGAAAAAGCCGACTCGAGCGCGACATATGTGGAGCCGCTCATTTGCAACACTCCGGGAAAAGTGTATTTCAGGTACGCAGACAAAAAGAATTATGAATCGTACATTTTAGCCTGGGATAAAAAAAGCGGCAACGTGACGTACGCTTGCCCGAATCAATTCTGCGAGCACAGCGATTGCATTTTTGCGTCGTCGCATCTGGATTTTATGCTTTATTATAACGGCGGCCTTTTGATCTGCGGAAGAACGGAGGACGGTCGACAAACACTGTATACTGCAGACGCCAACGGAGAAAATGAAACAATGATATTCGAAACAAAGCACACCTTGTCTTTGCTGGGCGTCGCCGTCCGCGGTGAAGAGGTCTATGTTTTGCTGCCGGAAAAAACCCCTGCCGGCGAAGTAATATACAGGATCAACGAAATCAAGGAAGGCAAAGCGTATCCGATATCGCCAAAAGACGTTGATATATCGCGATTTGCGGTGACGGAAAACGGAATTTACTGCGTATATGCGGAAAGCTCACTTTTGGTTTACACCGGAGACATATTCGAAACGACTGCGGAAATCGCGGAAAAAGTCATGCACTTCAACGTGACAGAAGCACATTTGATATATAACACGCTGGATCACGAAACGTATTGCGACGGCGAATATCTTATGGCTTATAACGGCGATATGCAGCTCGTCGGAGATATGCTCTATTTCATTTCGGAAGAAGATGAAAACGAACTGCGGCGAATAAACGTTACAGACGGAACGGAAGAACACGTAATGTTTTTCAAAACCGACGGCGTGGACGATGAGTATAACGATTATTTGGTCGATCCTCTTGGATTTGTTTATACGACGGCAAGCACTTATAAAGACATCTTGAATAACGGCGGCTCGCGTAACGCCGAAGAGCATTTTATGATTTATGATACGGAAGACGGAGATATCGAAGAACGTGATTTTGTTTTTAGGTAAAAACAGAAAAACGCGCTGCTTTTTACGGCAGCGCGTCGTTTTATCGTATCATTCAATATACGGCAGCTTGACTTTTCCTTCTAAGAAATCGAGCACCTGCTGTTTGTCTTTGCCTTCGGGCATCACCGCCGGTTGATAGTTGTTCATTTTGCCGGTATAGACGTAGCACGGAATGAATACAGGCGTGACGCTCGCGAGTTTTCCGTCTGTCACTTCGAATTCGAGCTGGAATATAAGCGTTGCGTTTATGGGGTAATTCTTACCGCCGTAGCAGAAATTGCCGAGCGAATAGACGATATGCGCGCCATTATAGTACTCGTACGGGCGGAGGACGTGAGGATGCGCGCCCAGCACGCAGTCGGCGCCCGCGTCCGCTATGGCGTGCACCGCTTTGACAAGCCACGATTCCGGCGCGTACGCATACATCTCGCCGCCGTGAAAGAACACGACCTGATAATCCGAACGCGCGGACGCTTCTTCCACGTATTCTATAACGTCGTCGGTCTGGTACGAGCCGTACAGCGTGCAGCAGATCACCGCCACGCGGAAACCGTCCTTAGTGTAATACGATATCTTGCCGTTCACGCCGTAGTTCAGCCCGGCGTTTTCGATAGCTTCTATCGTATCGAGATATCCCTGCCTGCCGTAGTCGTTGGCGTGGTTGTTGGCAAAAGTAACGCCTTCGACGCTGCCGTGTGTGAGGATGTCGGCGTTAGAAGTCGGCCCTCTATACCAGTAGACCTTGGAGCCGGATTTTGGGATCTCGGTCAGTTTCTTATCGGTAAGCACGTTTTCGAGATTGACTACGGTAAAATCGTCCGTGCCGAAATAATCCTGCACTTTTTCAAAGAAATACGCGGGGTCTTTTTCCTTTGCGTAATACTTGAAAGCGTTGGTTGTGTCCCTGTCGCGCTCAGAAGCGAGCATGCAGTCGCCCACGAACGACATCACTACGTGTGTGTCTATATGGTTTTCTATGCCCGTAACGGGCGTTTCATCGGGGACTTCAAAGCTCAGCTTTGCCACG
>CACYEW010000106.1 GCA_902773455.1 uncultured Ruminococcus sp. | reverse complement strand
TATACCGCACATCACGCAGTCAAACGAAAGCTCCGCGCATTTTTTATAGTCGCCGCGCTGTGCGTACGCTATGTACTGCATCACGTTCAGCCCCTGCGGACAGCTTTTGGTGCAGGCGTTACAGCCGATGCAGGCGTATATCTCGGGATACAGCTGCATCATGACCGTTTCGTCCGTTTTTATCTTATCCATATCGTAAACCTGCTTTTCGAGCGGGAAAAACGGCAGGGTAGCTATATACATATCGTTTTCGACCTTGGTCTGGCACGCGAGGCAGGTCTTTATTCCCTTGTCTCCTTTTATGCGGTAGACCGTGGCGCAGGCTCCGCAGAAGCCGCCTCTGCATCCGCATCCGCGAACGAGGCGGTAACCGGCGTATTCCATCGCCGTCATTATCGTAAGATCGTCCGGCACCTCGTATTTTTTACCGAAAAAATATACGTTTACGGTTTTGCTCATCTTTTTTCTCCTAATATTCGTCAGGCAGTTTTTCAAGCTCGTCAAGCCGGAAAACGGGACCGTCGCGGCAGACGTATTTCGAGCCTATATTGCACCTGCCGCACTTGCCTATGCCGCATTTCATTTTCATTTCAAGCGTTGTATATACGCGGTCTTTTGAAAAACCGAGTTTTTCAAGTTCCGCGAGCGTGAATTTTATCATCACGGGCGGTCCGCAGAGTATGGCGACGGGCTTGTTTCCGGTACAAACCTCGGAAACGTACGCGGGTACGAAACCGACGTGCCCGTTCCATCCTCCGTCACCGCGGTCGACTGTAACGAACGTCTCCGTTCCGGCGGCGTTTTTCCATTTGCCGAAAAGGCTTTCTTTGAAAACGAGATCGTCGCTGCTTCTCGCTCCGTAAATTATTTTTATATCCCCGTATTTTTCACGCTCCGAAAGGCATTGATCTATTACGGAACGGATCGGAGCGAGACCTATGCCGCCCGCTATGAAGAGCAGATCCTCGTTTTCGAAATCGGATATCGGAAAAGGTCTGCCGTACGGTCCGCGCAGAAGTATCCTGTCGCCCTCCGACGATTCGTGCAGACGGTCCGTGAACGAGCCGCAGCGTTTGACCGAGAATTCGAGCCGGTCTTTCCGGCACGGAGCCGACGTTATGGAAAACATCGCCTCGCCCTCGCCCGGTATCGAGAGCATGGCGCACTGACCGGGCAGATGCTCAAACGGCTTTTCTCCGTTTTGCCCCGTTATGTAAAACGTCTTTACGTCGGGCGTTTCGTCGACGATACCGGCTATGACGCAGACGGTCGGTATAAGCGATTGATTACCGTTCATTTTCGGAAATTTCCTTTATGACTTTTAATATGTGAAGCGACGACGGGCATTTGCGCACGCATCTGCCGCAGCCGACGCAGCCGAATACGCCGTTATTCTCTCTGAAATAAACGAGCTTGTGCATGAATCTCTGTCTGTATCGCTCTTTCTGCGTAAGACGCGGCTGACCGGCAGACATTTTCGTAAAGTCGGAATACATACACGAATCCCAGAAGCGGCACCGGATCACGCCGTCTTTCGTTCTGTCGTCTTTTATATCGTAGCACTGGCAGGTCGGGCACAGATAAGTGCAGGCGCCGCATCCCAGGCAGTGTTCGGACAGCTTTGCCCACAGCGGCAGATCGAACACCTCTTCGGTCTTTTTGTCTGTCAGCCTTGCTCCGATAGCGGCGGCCGGCATCGACGCGGCTCTTTTTCTTATCTTTTCTCTTTGATCTTCGATATCTTCGTCAGTCTTCTCGCAGAAGGACGCAAGCGCGGATTCAAGAAGTCTTCCCTTTTCGGTGAGGATTTCGAAATAATAAAACCCGTCTGACTTTATTGCCGATATATCGCCGCTTTTGCCGGGATCGACTCCGAAGCAGGTGCAGAAGCAGGTCTCGGACGGAGAATCGCAGCCGAGGGATATAATTATGCTCTTTTCTCTTCTGCTTTTGTAAAATTCATCAACGGGTTCCTTCAAAAACACGAGGTCGAGTATTTCAAGACCCTTTATATCGCACGCCGCGGCTCCGAAAACGACCGTATATCCGCTCTGTTTTTCGATTTCTTTTACGGTCAGATCTCCGTCTTTTTCAATAAAACGCGCAACAGGCTCGTACTGCGGAAAGAAAAGCTCTTTCAGGCCTCTGTCGGTATTTCCCGAAAGATAAAGATCTTCGCCGCCTCCGTACGGCTCAAACTGCGAAACGGAATTTACGCCGTGTTTTTTCGGGGCGTAAAGAGTATATTTTTCGCTGATCGCGCCAAAAAGCCGCGAAAGCCCGTTTATACCGCATTTATACATATCACACCTCCGGATCGTCGGCTCTTTTATCGGTAAGCGGAGGCACCTGACCGATGACCTCGCCCGCCTTATATTCGCCGTAATACGAGTTGATATCTTTTATGAATTTTCTGTTCAGAAGATACAGCGGTATCCTCTGCGGACACACGCGCGAGCATTCGCCGCAGTCGGTACAACGCCCCGCGACGTGATACGCCCGGATTATATGGAACAGTTTTTCTTCGAATTCGTTTGCGTTTTCCCTGCTCTCGGCGCCGGAGGTCCTTTCATTGAACACGCACGTTTCGCAGGTGCAGGCGGGGCAGGCGTCGCGGCAGGCGTTGCAGCGGATGCACTTCGACAGCTCCG
>CACYEW010000105.1 GCA_902773455.1 uncultured Ruminococcus sp. | reverse complement strand
TATGGACAAGGAGGAGATAGTGCAGAGATCGCGGCAGATAGGCGCGTACGATCTGTAGATTCTGCCGTTCGAAGACTGCTGTACCGTATTCACGCCGCGCCACCCGAAGACAAAGCCCGCGCTTGAAAACGTACTGAAAGAGGAATCGCGCATAGATATCGAAGCGCTGACCGAAGAAGCGTACGCCGAACACAAAACCGAGTGGATCAAAGCGTACTGAAAACAAAGCCGTCCGACCCGGAACGGGAGTCGGACGGTTCTTTTTTTGTGTTATTACAGAGCGTTCGCCAGCTGTTCGGCGCTTTGGTATCTCTGCTCGGGATTTATCTGCGTGCATTTCGTTATTATTCTGCCGGCGCGGCCGGGGGCGAGCTTATCCGAGGGGTGCGCCCCGGTGAGCATCACGTTGAACATAACTCCGGCGGCGTATATGTCGCTTCTGCAGTCGCTTTGCGTTACGCCGTACTGCTCGGGCGGAGCGTAGCCGACGGTGCCGAGTATATGCGTATCAGCGTCTTTGCTTTGGCTGAATCTTCTGCTGGCGTCGAAGTCCAGAAGCTTCACCGGTCCTTTCTCCGGTATGATCACATTTTCCGGTTTGACGTCTCTGTGGACGAATCCGTTCGTATGCAGTACAGATAACGCGGCGCAGACCTGCCTCATGACTTCGCTCGCTTTTTTATAGTCGAAAAGCTCCGCCTTGAGCATTTCGCCGACGTTCATGCCGCTGACGTATTCTTCTATCTCGGCGAAGCCGTCGTCGAGATCGTACACGTCGTAGACCTCCGGCAAATTCTCGTGGATCACGCCGGAGAGAAATCTGCAAGCCGGCACGTCTTCGTCAAAAAGCTTTACGACGATGTCGCGGCCTAACTGTCTGTGACGGAAGCGCACGATCTCTTTTTCAGGTTTCACGCTCATCACGCATACGCGGTCGTAGGATTTTTTGATTATGCGTTCGATAAATTCTTCTTTGTTCATATCAGTCAACGTATTCGAGGAGCATGCAGGCGTCGTAGTAACTGTCGTCGCTGAATTCATCGAGCCATTCCCTCAATTCAAACGTCACCCTTATATCTCTCGGTCCTTCCGTTATATCAAACGTCCAGCAATAGTATTCCGGATACAGCATGTCGGGCAGTAAATCTTCGTACGCTCTGTCCGGCAAACCGTTACGCCCCAAGATCCCGACCCAGCCGTCCTCTGCGTGTTTTTGCGCTTTGAAGCCCGGCAGATCGCGCGTTTGATCCCACGTATGCGTGACGGTGCCGGCTTCAAGCATTTCTTTATAAAAACGCTTCATTTCTTCGGTCGCCTCTTTGTATTCGCCGTCGTACGCGCACAGGCCCAGAGCGTTACAAAGTCTGCCGAACATATCGCAAAAAGCCCGGTATGAGTACTTTAACGCATATCCTTCCGGATAATTATACCAAACCGGATCGTACGGAATAACGATCTGTTCGCTGCCGTTGTGGAAAAAATAAATCGAATCGACAGGCTGGGCGCCGCTCCATATCGGTTCGCCGTTTACCACGGTATCGAAGTCGTAACCGTACCAGCCGTTGCTTTTGTATCTGAATATCGGTATGGTGCTCAGACGCGGCAGCGTACAGTCGGGATCGTTACGGTAAAGCGGCATTTCGTAGATCATAAGCTCCCGTAACTGATCCGCCGACTGGATCGTATACATACTTCTGACGAATCCGTCTCCGGGATCGTCTGTCACGGCTTCGGTATCTGTACTTACCGGCGCGTCCGTAACCGCCTCGGTCGTCTGCGGCGCTTCGGTCCCGGGAGCCTGCGTCGTAACGGGCTCGGTCTCGGGAGCTTTAGTCGTTGCCGGTTCGGTTGCGGGCGCGGCTATCGACGCCGGTTCGGTCATTACGGGTCTCGTCACTTTTTCGGTCACCGGAGCCGAGGTCGAAGCGGGTACTGTATCGGGAGCTTTTTCCGTCACGGTTTGCGCCGCGGTCGCGCTGTCAATATTGCCCGCCGTATCGGGTTTTTCCGTCTGATCCTGCCCGGTCGTCGAAACTGACGTCCGCGGCGAGGTATCTGACGAGGCGGCGCCGGTCGAGCCGGCGATATGCGCCGCCGTTTCAAAGCTGCCGTCCGTTTCGGTCTCGCGGGGTTCCGTATCGTTTTCGACGGTGATATCCGGTGCGGAAGTTTCCGGCGCCGCCGGTCCGAATCCGCGCGTACAGGCGATCATGAACGCCGAAAACAGTATGGCCGCCGCAAGCGCCGCTGATATGATTATTACCGGCGTCAGGCGTCGTTTGTTTTTTGTCTCGATGTGTGTTTTTTCTTCAAGCGGACGCATGCACTCGAGACAGAATTTAGCGCTGTCTTCAAG
>CACYEW010000104.1 GCA_902773455.1 uncultured Ruminococcus sp. | reverse complement strand
TTTCCGGACGTTTGGTACACAAACGTCCTGCTTGCTCCGATATGCGGCAAAAAACCGACTGAAGTCAGGAAGGATCCTTACCTCAGCCGGTTTTTTATAAACTGTCCTTAAGAAGACCTCGCAAAAGCAAAGGTTTTTTCTTCTTATTTACGCTTGCACTCCGGGCAATCCCTGTTGAGGCAGAGCGTTTTGCCGGCTTTCGACAAAAACAGCGTTTTGCCGCAGGCGGGGCATTTTTCGTCAGACGGCTTATACGAGGTCGAGAAGCTGCATCCCGGATAACCGGAGCAGGAGTAAAACTCGCCTTTTTTGGAATGCTTCTTGACGAGCTTCTTTCCGCATACCGGGCATTCTGCGTTTTCGGGGGCGTCTATCGGCTTCGAGCCGCGGCATTTCGGGAAGTTTTCGCAGGAATAGAATTCGCCGTATCTGCCTTTTCTCTTCAGCATCCTGCCGCCGCAGAGCTCGCAGATCATATCCGTCGGCTCCGGTTCCTCTTTTTTCGCCTTCGTCACAGGTCTGCCGTTTCTGTCGAGCTTGACCGTGTTTTTGCACGCCGGGTAATTCGGGCATGCGGCGAACTTGCCGAATCTGCCGGATTTGACGATCATCTTCGCGCCGCATTTGTCGCAGATGATATCGGTCTCTTCGACGTAGGATTTCTTTTCGGAGCGCTTTTCGGCTTCGGCAAGGTCTTCGGAGAACGATTTCCAGAAGTCCTCAAGCACCTTCTGCATCGTCATTTTGCCCTGCGCTATCTCGTCGAGTCTCGTCTCCATTCCCGCCGTGAACTTATAGTCCACTATATCGGGGAAGTTGTTCTTCATAAGCTCGACCGTAAGCTCGCCGAGCTTGGTCGCGCCGAGGCTTTTGCCGTCTCTCGACACGTAGCCTCTGTCTATTATCGTCGTTATCGTCGGCGGTATCGTGCTCGGTCTGCCTATGCCCTGATCTTCGAGGAATTTGATCAGAGAGGCTTCGGTATATCTGGGGAGCGGCTCGGTGAACTTCTGCTCGCGGCTGAGTTTTACGAGCTTCGGCGTATCGCCTTCGGAAAGCGGCGGCAGCGCCGCTTCTTTTTCGCTCTTTTCGTCGGTCGCTTCCTCGTACAGCGCGAGGTATCCTTTGAATTTCACCGTGCTTCCGCTCGCGTGATAATCATATTTTCCGGCTTTGAGCTCGACGCTGCATACGTCGATCGTCGCCGCCGCCATCTGACAGGCAACGAAGCGTTCCCATATCAGTTTGTAAAGCTTATACTGGTCGGCGGTTAGTTTGTCTTTGATCTTTTCGGGCGTGTTTTCGATATGCGACGGTCTTATCGCCTCGTGCGCGTCCTGCGCCGACGCTTTCGTCTTGAAATACCTCGGCTTTACCGGCAGGAATTTATCGCCGTATTCGTTTTTGATCATTTCTCTCGCCGCAGAAAGCGCTTCCGCGGAAATACGGACCGAGTCGGTACGCATATAAGTGATAAGACCCTGCGAACCGCCGTGCTCGGAACCGAGATCGACGCCCTCGTAAAGCTCCTGCGCGACCTTCATCGTCTTTGCGGAACGGAAATTGAGCTTGCGCGAAGCGTCCTGAAGCATCGTTGACGTCGTGAAAGGCGGCGCGGGCGATTTCGTTTTCGTACTCTTTTTGACCGAGGTGACGACGAACCGCTCTTTCAGCGTGCCTTCGTATATTTCGTCAGCCTCTTCTTTGCTTGAAACGGTCTTTTTCTGACCGTCGATACCGTGGAAACGGGCGACGAAACGTTTTTTCTCATCCGTTTCGAGCTCCGCGTCGACGTGCCAGTATTCCTCGGGAACGAAATTTCTTATTTCGTTTTCGCGGTCCACGACGGCTCTTACCGCCACCGTCTGAACTCTGCCGGCGGAAAGTCCGGATCTTATCGTGTGCCAAAGGAACGGGCTGAGCTTATACCCGACTATCCTGTCGAGTATCCTTCTTGCCTGCTGTGAATTGACGAGATCCATATCTATCCCGCGCGGGTCGGCTATGCCCGCCCTGACCGCGCTTCCGGTTATCTCGTTGAAGGTGACGCGTCTGATCTTCGAGTCGGGGCATTCGATCACGGAAAGCAGATGCCACGAGATCGCCTCGCCCTCGCGGTCGGGGTCCGTTGCGAGATATACCGTATCGGCCTTCTGCGCTTCCTTGCGCAGAGATGCGAGCAGATCGGCTTTTTCTCTTATATTCACGTATTTCGCTTCGAAGCCGTGCTCGATATCAACGCCGAGCGAGCTCTTCGGCAGATCGCGCACGTGTCCCACCGAGGCGACGACCTTATATCCGTCGCCCAGATAGTTTTTCAGCGCTTTGATTTTTCCCGGTGACTCTATAATAACAAGATTAGCCATATTTTTTACCTTTATTTATCTGACTGTGTATTTTCCACCCGGCAGCATCGTCACGTAGCCTCCGATCTCAAGCATCGTAAGCCGGTACGTAGCGTCGGACATATCTTTTCCGAATTCCGAAAATTCCTCGGGCGTCATCGCCCCCTTTTTCAGAAGGAGCTCGTATATCTCTCTGTCTGCGCCGAACAGCTCGGCGCCTCTGCTTATTTTCAGCTCCGAAACGTCGGCTCCCGCGGCGGCGGCTTCTTCTTCGCCGAAGCCGCTCGTCTCTCCCGACGGAGCGAGACTGCCCATAAAATATTTCTTTTTATATATATTTTCCGTTTTTATTCTGTGAGGGTAAGCCGATTCGTAGTTGATCAGTATATCCTCCGCTCCGATACACATCGCCGCGCCTCTTTTCAGAAGCAGGTTTGAACCTCGCGACGACGGGGAGTTTATCGGTCCCGGCACCGAGTATACCGGTCTGCCGAGCTTCATCGCGAGATCGGCTGTTATCAGCGCTCCGCTTCCTATTCCCGCCTCCGTTATTACCGTCGCCGCGCCGAGCGCCGCCATAAGCCTGTTTCTGTACGGGAAATTTCCGGCTGCCGGTTCCGTTCCGGGCGGATATTCCGAAACGACCGCGCCTCTTTCGAGGATCTTGCCGTATAAATACGAGTTTTCCGGCGGATATATCACGTCGCATCCGCATCCGAGCACCGCCACGGTTATGCCGTCGGCGTCAAGCGCTCCGAGGTGACACATCGAGTCTATACCTCTCGCCATTCCCGAAACTATCACGACTCCCGCCGCGGCAAGCTCGAAGCAGAGCTTATGAGACGTCATCCTTCCGGCGTCCGTCATTTTTCTCGTACCGACCGCGGTCATGAAAACGTTATCGTCGAAGCGGGGCAATCTGCCTTTATAGTAAATTACCGGAGGCGGAGTCTCAAGCTGCATGAACTGCACCGGGTAATTCGGATCGTCGTATGAGATCGTGCCCGTGCCGGTTTTTGCGCAGCTCTCCGCCGTCTTCTCCGCCTGCGAAAGATCCTTCGCCGCAAGCGGTCTGATCTGTTTAGCCGAAAATCCGAGGCTCTGAAGAAACTCTTTGTCCGCCGAAAAAATCTTCGACGGCTTGCGGAGACGGCGCAAAAGCTCGCCCGGAGTGGTATCGCCGGGCTTATATCGCATAGAAAGCCATATGCTGTAAAGCGTCTCTCCGTACGGCATTATCGTTGCCTCTCAGTCGCCTTTATATGCGCGGTACATTATCACCGAAGCCGCAACGGCGGCGTTCAGCGATTCGCATTCTTTTTCCATCTCTATCAGGATCACGCCGTCGCAGGCGTCGATCGCGGCGTCGGTCAGTCCGGCGCCCTCGTTGCCGATTATAACGGCGCTCTTTTTCGAAAGATCCGTTTTCGAAAGCGGCGCGGCTTTTTTATGCAGAGCCGCCGCGTAAACCGTATAACCGTTTTCTTTTAACCCGGATACGGCGCTTTTCACGTCTGAACAAAACGATACGCGCCTTGAAAATACCGCGCCCATAGCCGCGCGAAGCACCTTCGGCGAATACGGATCGGCGCAGTCCGGGGTAAGTATCACGCCGGCTCCGAAAGCTCTCGCGGAGCGGATCACCGTGCCGACGTTGCCCGGATCCGAAAGTCTTTCGCAGATCAGAACGAAACCGTCGCGCGGAAGCTCCGTCGCCTCCGGCTTTTCGCATACGCAGAAAATCCCCTCGGGCGCTTCCTCGTCCGTCAGCTTTCCGCACAGCCGCTCGTCGAACGTATAAAACGACGCGCCGGTATAAGCCGAAACAAGGGAGTTTACGAAATCCGCTTCACGCAGAGCGAAGCCGTCCGTAAAAAACGCTTCTTTGATCTTTATCCGTGATAAAAGCGCTTCTTTCGCGAGTTTTTTTCCGGATATTATGAAAAGCCCCGTTTCGTCTCTGTGCTTTTTCTGCCGAAGACCGCCCGCCGATATTATATGCGGATTGTCTTTGCTCGTGATCCTTAACATATTACCTCTCTCAAACGCCC
>CACYEW010000103.1 GCA_902773455.1 uncultured Ruminococcus sp. | reverse complement strand
TAATTCTTCCGGTTCAGAAGCTCGCCGATATTCCGCAGATTCGCGCCGAGCGCGTCGTTTGAGCAGAGCGCTATCAGAACGGGGCGGTCGGCTCTGACCGTCGCCTTAGCCGCCATAGTGACGGTCGTATCGGTTATCCCTGCGGCGAGCTTTGCAAGAGTGTTGCCGGTACAGGGGCAGATGACGAGCAGATCGAGCGGCTCCTTCGGTCCGAGAGGCTCGGCGTCCTTTATGCTCGTTACCGGTTCCCTTTTGCACAGATCCGCAGCCGTCTTTATAAGATCTTCGGCTTTGCCGAAACGCGTGTCGGTTTTCGTGACGGTCTCCGAAAGTATCGGCACCACCTCGTGGTCGGCGCACAGCTTTCTCAGTACGGAAAGCGATTGCTTATGCGTGCAGAAAGAGCCGCATATGCAGTAACCTATTTTCAAAGCACTCCCCTCCTTTCAAGTATCCTTATGACCGCGTCGGCGATGTTCTTTCCCGCCGTTACCGGCGCTGTCTTGCCCGGCAGCGACAGAGCGTGTATGACCTTTATACTCTTTGACGCGGCGAAACCGTCGTCTACTCCGCCCGGCATCGACGCGAGATCTATTATCAGCGCGTCCCCTTCGACGGAGCAAAGCACGTTTCTGTCGATAATAAGCTCCGGAACGGTGTTTATTATCAGATTTTTGCCCTTTACCGCGGCGCAGATCGAATCGGTGCTTACGGTTTCATATCCGTACGCTTCAGCCCACGCGAGCGCCTCTCCGCGTCTCGCGCATACCGTCACGCCGGCGCCGAGAGCGGCAAACGCCGCGGCGGTGAGCTTGCCTATCCTGCCGAAGCCGACGATCAGCGCGTTCGAATCGCGCACCGTGACCGAGAGCTCGCGCATGGCGACCTCGAGGGCGCCTTCAGCCGTAGGCACGGCGTTTTTCACCGTAAGCTCCTCGTCTTTCATATAGTCTATCAGGGTGATGTTCTTTTCCTCCGCTCTTGAATAAAACGACGGGGTGCAAACCCCGGCAAACAAAAGCTGACCGGGATGAAGAACGTTCAGTATCCCGTCCGCTCTTATCTCCGTTTTGCAGAACGGACAGTTCAGCCGGCAGCCGTCGGTCGAATAAGGCACCGGCAAAACTACGACGGAGGCGCCCGAAACGGCTTTTTCGATATCGCTTTCGCGTACTGCCGCTCCGCTGTCGCACGAGCAGCCGTCGAAGCCGTAAAGCGTGACGCCGAATCCTTTCGCAGACAGTTCTCTCGCCGTTATCAGCATACGCAAATCGCCGCCGGCAACGCATATTTTTATATTATCATAACTCATACGGTATTCCTTTCGTACGGTCGGAAACGACCGTTATACTATATGATATGAAGTTTGCTCCGCTGCGGCGTACAAAAAGCCGGGATCGCTTTCACGATCCCGGCATTTGTTTTTTCAGCGTCAGTCAGCAAGACTCTTATCGAACGCTTCTACTATTTTGTCGATCTTTTTAGGCACCTGTTTTTCGTACGTGCTGAGCTTTGACGCAACGTTCGTGGATTTGTTTCTGAGCAAATCTCTTACGTATGAGCCGAGCGTATCGTACATATTAACGTAAGCCATATCGAAAATACGGTGTCTTACGATTATATCGACCATCTCGGCGGATTCCCAGTCGCGCGTCATCTTGCGCTTCAGATAGACCTCCTTGAGCTCCGGCGTTATCACTTTATAAGCTTCGCTTGCGAGAGCTTCGGTTATTATCGAAACGTATTCGCGGTTTTCGGGCTTTACCGTCGCCGGCACGCACACCATACTCGACGCGCCGTTGACGAAGGTCTTGTATTCTTTCTGATTTTCGTCAAATTTCGGTTCCGGCAGTATGCCGTAATCGTCCTCCATTTCGCGCAAAAACTCGCACGAAGAGAGTATCGCGTCATAGAACATCGCTCTGCCGTCGGTGAATATCTTGATAACGTTCAGCTCGTAAGCCGGGTCGGTCTCAAAATTCGCGTTGTTCGTTATGAGAGCTTTGTATATCTTTTCGTAAATGCGCGTTTCAACGGCGATATCCGGCTTGTAATACGGCACGTCTTCGTCGTCTTTATTGATCAGCATACCGCCGGCGCCGTAATAGAAATCGTACGGAACGCTGAGCATATACGACGTGATACCGAAAACGTCGCGGCTGCTGTCGTGCGTGATCTTGCCGTCGTTATCCATATCCTTCGACACGTCTTTCGTTATCTCGATCAGCTTATCGAGAGTCCATTTCCCCTCGCTTGCGAGCTTATACGGGTACTCTATATCGAGCGCGTCGAACATCCTCTTGTTGAAATAAAGGCAGGAGGTATAGTTGAAGCTCGTCGGGCTTATGTCGCCGTTGACCATCATTATGTTGTTGCGTATCGAAAATCCGCTCTTGATATCTTTGTCCCACCACGGCTGCGAGAGATCGACGTACGGAAGCTTTTCGAACGGAAGCACCTCGTTGTTCTGCGCGAGCGCGGCTCCGTTCACCATATGAACGAAGCACAGCTCGTAATCGTCGGCGTTCGATTTTACGAGTTTTTTAACGATCTGCGTTACCTTCTGATATTCCTCTACAACTACGTTGATCTTTACCCCGAAACGCTCTTCGACGTTCAGATTGCGCGTTCTCACGGAATCGTGCACGGCCTGATTGATCATATGATCTTCCGTATAGATGTCGAGCTGTGATACGGCGGACGTCAGTACGCGAAATTCGCGTTTCTGACCGTTTTGATCGAATCTCACGTCGGGCAAACCGTCGTCGACGACCGGCGCGCCTGTTTCCGCGTCCGTCGCCGGTTCGACCGTCGCTATGGAGGTATCGACAGGCTTATCCGGCTCTTTCGTCGATTCAACGGCAGGCTTTTCCGCACATCCGGTCAGAAAAACCGACAGCGCCATAAGCAAAGCAAAAACGATACAAAGAATCTTTTTCATGATCTTGCCCTTCCGTCTGTTTTTAATCGTTTTATTCTGTTATTAAGTTTATCGCAAAAGCCGTGTTTTGTCAATAGTAAAATGAAAAAAGGCAGGAAAGATAATTGCAACTTAAAATTAAGGCGTCGTATACGGGAACACCGGCGCTCGCTTCTTTTTTGCCGGGGAACCCCGGTCCCGCCCTTACAACCCCCACTCTCCTTTCCAAAGTCGTTACACTCTCTTTGGGGCACGACGGTTCAAGTTGCTTTCTTCCCGTGATCCCGCGCGCGGCGCCCCCCGTATGAAGAATACGGGGAGGAGGGGGGAGCGCGGGGGAATATAAGGGGGTGGGTGGGAGCTCCCCCGCGAGCGACGGAGTCGCAGTGAAATACGGCTGAGCCGTGTGAAATCCGACTTCGTCGAATGAAATCGCTACGCGATGAAATCCGGCTAAAGCCGGGCTAAGGTGTCGCTATTGCGACTTCTTTTTACCTTGGGGATTCCCACCCTTACAACCCCCAAACCCCCTTAACCCCTTCCGGATCCGCTTTGCTCCATCCGGGGCGCGCCGCCCCCGTATGAGTAATACGGGGAGAGGGGGAGCGGGGGATTCAGGGGGTGGGTGGGGGTTCCCCCGCGAGCGACGGAGTCGCAGTTATATACGGCTGCGCCGTGTGAAATCCGACTTCGTCGGATGAAATCGCTCTGCGATGAAATCCGGCTTGCGCCGGGTCAAGGTGTCGCTATCGCGACTTCTTTTTACCTTG
>CACYEW010000102.1 GCA_902773455.1 uncultured Ruminococcus sp. | reverse complement strand
TTGAAAGTGTCATAGTGGGTTATTCTCTTTCAGGTCGTCTTAACCGTTACGACGTCAAAAATGATTATAAATCAGCTAAATTGCCGCTTTGCGGCAGCTAAATTATACACCCGTCGGCGTATAGCTAAATTGAAGCCTCGCGGCTTCAGCTAAATTAAATTCGCCTGTAAGCTCGGCGCAGCCGAATTCAGCTCGCGGAGCGAATTTAGCTGCGGTGTACTTCCTTACGAAGTACACCGCTTTTCTGACTATCTGTTTCTGAAATCGTAGCCGAATCTGCCGATCGGGGCGGCGTCGCCTTCCGAATACATCTGCGCCGCGGAGGTGATCTTCGTGTCGGAATCCACCCACTTGAACGTCAGCGCAATATCGTTGTAATCGTAGATCCCGACCGACGCAAGCGGTACGCGGATCATTATTTTATTGCCCTCGGTCTTATAAAGGACGTAACCCGTCGATACGGCCTCATACGTATCGCCGGTCCTTTCGCATTTGCAGACCGACGTTATATTACTGCCGGTAGGAGCGTAGTTTACGATATAATCAAAACCGTAAAAGCCCGTGCCGCCGTCGTGATCGGAATCGAGAAACAGCTGCATCCACGACTTCGACGTATCGTAATGCGTGATCTCCGACGCCGTCTCCGCGTAGAAATACAGGTATTGCGTATCGTAAACGACCTTCATCTTAACTATGTCGTTATTGCCGCTTTGATCGGTCAGGGTCTTGTTTCCGAAGCCTTTGCTGTTTCTGTCTGCGGTATCGCCCGACGGATCGGTATATCCGGCGGTCACGCCGTCCCACTGTTCAAAGCCGCCGGTCACGTCTATACGTTTTCTTTCGTTTCTTATAAGCGTCGGAGCCGAGCCTTTGTATCTGCGGATCAGATCGGTGAGCTGTATGTAATAGTTATCGAAATATCCGCCCTTCATCGGTTCGATATCACGCGAATATTCCATGCTGCAGGTATCGACAAATATGACTCTGTTGCTTCCGCCCGGATCCTGTCTCTGCGCGACCCATTCGTTCCAGCCGGTGACGAGTATGTAAGGCACGTCCGCCTGTATCGCCCTCTCGAACTGCTGTTCAAGATTGTATCCGTAAAGCGTCGAGCCGGCTCTGTTGTCGGCGGAGCCGTCACGCCAGCTTCTGCCTCTGTTCGTCGTATCGCCGTATATCGCGGAATCGGAAAATCTGACCGTGCCGCAGTGCTGAGCGACCGATACGCTTATAGCCTCGTTTTCGCCTCTGTAGTTCACGAATATCCTCTGCGGATAGGTGAAGTCCATCCACGGCCAGCCGTTCTGCTTCTGCCTCTCGTTCGGCCACTGCGGCTCGCGGTAGGAGAAGAAGTTATAAATATTTGACGAAAGCTCGTTTCTGCAGTCGTTCTGATACGCGATTATAAGCGGCTTGCCGTCGAGATAAAACCAGGTGTCGGGATATTTGTTCGCGCCGTAAACGCCGTTATATATCTGTCTCACCGTTGAAGAGCACGACGAATGCGTGTAGAAAACTATTTTCGGGGCGTTAAAGCCCTGCTCGTTATATTCGTGCATTATCTTCATCAGCTGCAAGGCGTTATTGACGTACGGGAAACCGTTAGTCGCGTCGATATACAGAAAATCGACGCCCGCCGCGGTCAGCTCTTCGATATGCTTTCTCATTACCCACGCGTCTCTCGAGAAGTAGTACCCGTAAAGCGGTTCGCCCCAGAAGTGCATCGCTCCGACCGGTCCCCAGCCGGAATAAGACGCCGATTTTGCGGCGGAGCCTCCCTGCTGAAGTATCTTCGTTATATCGAATATACCGTGATCTCCGTGCTCGCCGAGCCAGAGAAAATAGAACAGTCCGACGTTTTTTTCGCCGTTGTAAACGTAACCATCTTCCGGCGTGAGCTCTCTGTAAAGATCGTCCGTCGCGTACAGCGCGCCGTTTTTCATATCGGCGGTGTTCGGGTAAGTTTTGCCGTCGACGGTTATGGTATCGCCGTTTTCGGTGTAAACCGGATCGCCCGCGTAATCGTCGTTATCGCCGGGATATTCCGCCGAATATGCGCTTTGCAAAACGACCGACGAAATACCCGTCGAAGAGTCGAGATCGGCGAGATATTTACGGAGCCTTATGAGATCCCTGCCGTTCAGCGCTCCGTCGCCCGTCGCCTCTCCGGCGGCGTATACGAAAACGGGAGCCGTCTTCGTTTCGGTATCGTATCCGGCGAGATATTTACGAAGTCTTATCAGGTCGAGTCCGTTTACGGTCCCGTCGCCGTTTACGTCGCCCGGTACGATCCCGGCGCCGTCGGTAAGTATGCGGAGCGCAAACGATTTGACAAGCATCCTCTTGCCGGCGGCTGATACCGCGTATACGGATACGCTGTGTTCGCCCGCCGAAAGCTCGCTTATGCCGGCAAGCTCGAGCATCTGCTCCTCCGCGCCGAATCCGGCGTGCTCGCCGTTATTATAGACCGGTACGCCGGCGGCGGGAAGATCGGGTCTGTTTTTGTAGCTGCCTCTGCAGGGATATTCCGTTCCGTCCGCTTCGTATACGATCTTATCGAGTCCGTCCGAAGCCGAAAAAGCCGCCCAGCCGAGAACATAGACTCTGTCTTTGTGATATACTGTGAGCCTTGACGGTGCGGAGCGGTCCGCCGTCTCGCCGTAAACGGCGCCGTTCACCTGTAAGGCTTCGAGACAAAACGCCTCCGACGTCTTAACCTTCAGCGTATAAGTCTTGAAATCGTATGAATATCCGCCGTTCGTATACGCCGTCAGGGTCAGGGTATAGCTGCCCGGCGCAAGTTCGTTCACTCCGGTAAGCTCCATCATATCCTCGTTGTGACCGAAGCCGGCGTGTTCGCCTTTATTGTATACCGCGATACCGGCCGCCCACACGTCTTCTCTGTTGCGGTAGTTGTCGGAGCAGGCGTATTCCGTTCCGTTGATCTTATATCTGATCTCTTTCAGCCCGTCGTTATACGAAACGGCGATCCAGCCGAGGATGTATATACGGTCGCCTTCGTTGATCGATAAAGTCGATCCTTCTTTGAGGTCCGGTGACTGATCTATCACGCCTGCGTTTATCTGAAGTCTGTCGAGCTGGGCTGTAAACGCCGCGTTGGTCTGTATCGCCAGGCTCGAAAACAGCGCAAAAACGGTGAACAAAACGAGCAGCGCCGCGATCGGTTTTTTCATTTTTATTTCTCCTTTTTATGAAAAACGCGCTTCCTTTATTACGGGAGGCGCGTTTTTGATAGACTTAACCTTTGAGTTTTGAGATAAGCTTCTTCGCTATATCGTTATCCTTGAATTTTTCAAGAACGTCAACGGCTTTCTGCGCGGCGCCCGCGTCGCCGCCGAGGAACTTCTTTATAAGAGGTTCGACCTTTGATTTGATGTTTTCAGGCAGTTTGTCGACGAGGCTCTGAATGTCGCCAGCGCCGCTTGCCAGATCTTTTACCTTACCGAGTAAATCTCCGAGACCCATTTCAGTAAACTCCTTTTTTTATTTCATTATACCATAATTCCGCCGCAAATCAAGACCTTTTGACCGTTCTTTTTTATTATTTTTGTAAATACTGCTTTTTTGAGCCCGTTTTCGGATGATTTATTAACCGATTGAAAATTTTTATAATCACTATTGACAATCACGTGATTATATGATACAATACAATCAAAGCAATAAATTATCGCTGTAATATGCAGCGAAGAAAGGCAGGACAAAACAATGTTCTTCTTCGTACTCTCAATAATAGCTCTCGTGATAGGCGTTCTGCTCGCGGCCGCAATGTCGTCTCATCCGCAGAAAAAGTACGCCGTGATAAGCGCCGCCGCCGGTATCATATGCGCGGTCGTGTTTCTCGCGATATCTTCGATGACCTCGGTCGGCACCGGTCACACCGGCATCGTAACGACCTTCGGCAAAGTCGAGAACTATACGCTCGACGCCGGTTTCCACGTGAAAGCGCCGTGGCAGCAGATAGTCGAAATGGATAACAGAGTGCAGAAGGCGACGGTCTCGCTCTCTTGCTTCTCGTCCGATATCCAGGAGGTGTCGACGGTCTACACAATCAACTATCAGATCAACAAATCGAACGCTCAGGAGCTTTACCGCACGGTCGGCGTATCGTATTACGACACGGTCATAACGCCTAACGTATCAGAATCCGTAAAGACCGTCACGGCGCGCTACACCGCAGAAAATCTGATCGGCTCGCGCGACGTGCTCGCCGACGAGATCGAAAAGATGCTTTCCGACAAGCTCGAAAAATACAACATCGAGCTCGTATCGTCCGCGATCGAGGATATGGATTTCACCGACGAATTCACCTCCGCGGTCGAAAAGAAGCAGGTCGCCGTTCAGAACAAGCTCCGCGCCCAGACCGAGCAGGAGCAGAAGACGATGGAAGCCCAGCAGGCGGCTGAACGCGCCCAGATAGACGCGAACGCCGCCGCCGAGGTCGCGAAAATCGCGGCTCAGGCAGATCTCGAAGTGACGAAGATCCAGGCGGACGCCGCCGAATACGCAGGTCAGAAGGAGGCCGCCAAAAACAAAGCGATCGCCGAATGGCTGACCGACGATCTGATCAAATACTACTACATCCAGCAGTGGAACGGCAAGCTCCCCGAAACTTATCTCGGTTCCGACAACGTAAGCACGATAATAGGCTTAGGCGGCGCGGAAAAAACCGTTGAAGCTCCTGCGGACGGCGAATAAACGTCTCTTTGCAGCGCGAAATGCTCCGGCCCGGCGTAAAAGGAATACGCACGAAACGCAAAGGTCGGATCATCCGGCGCAGCCGAATGATCGCGCGCGGTAAAGGGGGGCGCCGCGCGCGAGATCACCGGAAGTAAGCGGCTTGATCTGTCGTTATGCAAAGAAAGTCGCCGGAAGGGGTCCCCGGTAAAAACGAAGCGAGCGTTGGGATTTCCGTATGCGACGCCTTAGCTCTCCGTAAGCCAAAGCGCGTTTTCACGCATAACAAAACCCGTCGTTTTACACAGACGGGTTTCTTTTTTATTTCTCCTGCCTCGGTTCGGGTATCTTTTCAAACACTAAAGTCACCGTACCGTTCTCCGCCGTAACGGTATGGGCGCTTATCTGCCCGGAGATATCGAGCGCGCTTTCGAGCGATTTGCCTGCGACCGCGTCAAGCTCTTCGGCGGTAAGCGTAA
>CACYEW010000101.1 GCA_902773455.1 uncultured Ruminococcus sp. | reverse complement strand
CCGTCAGCCGCCGCGCCGAGGTCGAGGCAGGGCAAAAGCAGAACGACCGCAAGAAACAGAGTCAGCGCTTTGAGACTTCTTTTTTTCATATGATTACGTCCTTTCGCTGTTTTTTCGGGAACTTGTCCTTTCATATATATTAAACGAAAAAATACCGGAAAAGTTACGCTTTTTATTGTTAAGTAATTGTAAACTTTTGTTTTTTGCGTCCGTGCGCCGCGCCGACGGTGCAAAACGGATAAAAATTAACCGATTTGCCTTGACTTTTACATTGGAAGATATTATAATATTATAAAATCCTATAATATCAACGGAGAAAACGAAAATGGCGATGGTAAACACCAGAGAAATGTTCAAAAAGGCTTACCGCGGAGGTTACGCGATAGGCGCCTTCAACATCAACAATATGGAGATAATCCAGGCGGTCACGGAAGCGGCGGCGGAGCTGAATTCCCCCGTTATCCTTCAGGTATCGAAAAGCGCTCTCGAATACGCTCACGCGCCTTATCTGATCGGTATGGTCAGAGCGGCGGTCGAGGAGACGGGCGTTGAGCTCGCGCTCCACCTCGACCACGGTCCCGATTTCGAGACCTGCAAAAAATGCGTCGACTGCGGATTCACCTCGGTCATGATAGACGCTTCTTCTCTGCCCTTCGAGCAGAACGCGGAGCTGACGGCAAAGGTCGTCGAGTACGCGCACAAATATGACGTCACCGTCGAAGCCGAGCTCGGCAGACTCGCCGGCATCGAAGACGAGGTCAACGTTTCGTCCGATCACGCTTTCTACACCGATCCCGCCGACGCGGTCAAATTCGTGGAGCTTTCCGGCTGCGACAGTCTTGCGATAGCTATAGGCACGAGCCACGGCGCGTACAAGTTCTCGGGCAAAGCGGAGCTCAGAATGGACATTTTAAGAGAAATACAGGCTCTTATGCCCGAATATCCGATAGTCCTTCACGGCGCTTCGTCCGTCGACCCGAAGGTCATCGACGTCATAAACGAATTCGGCGGCAATATGAAATCGGCGGCAGGCGTGCCGGAGCATATACTCCGCGAGGCTTCTTCTCTCGCGGTCTGCAAGATCAATATGGATACCGACATCCGCCTCGCGATGACGGCGGCGATACGCAAAGTATTCGCGCAGAAGCCCGACGTGTTCGACCCGAGAAAATATCTCGGCGCGGCGAGAGCCGACATAAAAGAGACCGTAAAACACAAGATCACGTACGTTTTAGGTTCCGATAACAAAGCGTAATGAAATACATCTGCGAATTCGACGTTAACTCGCACGATATCGATCTGCGCGGCAACCTGCGCACGTCTGCCGTGCTCCGCTATATGCAGGAGGCGGCGAACCTTCAGCTCTATACGACCGGTTATTCTTACGACCAGATGCGAGCCGACGGCAGGGTCTACATACTGAGCCGTCTCAATCTGAGCGTTTACGGCGCGGTACACGCGCACGATACGCTTATTGCCGAAACGTGGCTTTACGACTGTCACGGCGCCGTTTTCAACCGCGCCCACCGTCTTTTCTGCCGCGGCGTTTTAGCCGCCGAAGCGATAACCGTATGGGCTCTCGTCGGAATCGAAGACAGAAAGATCTACCGCGTGACCGATATCGACACGTCGAAGCATACCGATACCGATACGGTCGGTATAGACGCCCCGGGCAGAATAAACCTGCGCGACGTTTCGCTCTCGCTTTGCGGCGAGCGCGAAGTATATTACGCCGACTGCGACGGCAACGGGCATATGAACAACACGGTTTACCCCGATATGCTGTTTTCGTTCGCGCCCGAAGCCGGACGGAAGACCGGAGGGCGCGTGGTATCGCTGAACGTATCGTTTCTTTCGGAGGCGCCTCTCGGCGACGTGCTGAAGATCTACACGGCGCAGAGCGACGGAGTAAGATATTTCCGTACCGTACGCTCCGACGGAAAGACCAACGTCGAAGCCGAAATGGTCATAGAATAAGAAAGGAAAAGAGTATGAAAAGCAAGCTGCCGATACTTATCAGCATCGTAGCCGTTCTCGTGCCGCTGATACTGATACCGATACTGTACCGTCCCAAAGCCGCCGATGTGATCAAAGAACCGGAAAACATCTCCAAGCTGGAAATAACGGATCCCGTCGGCAACGTCTACGAGATAACCGACGAGAACGATATAGCGTTTTACGCCGACCTTGCAAAGGGCACGCAGGTAAACGCCGTTCCGAACGCCGTGTTCTCGTTCAAATCGTTCATATTCAAATTTTACAGAGGTCAGAGCGCGGCTGAATACAGATTCTATATGTCCGCCGAGCGTCCCGACGAGGTGTATTTTCTCGACGGTTCGGATACGGCGTACAAAGCCGACCCGATAGCGTGCAGAAAATTCATGAGCACTCAGTACGCGGTAACGCTTTACGATACCGCGGCTCCCGTATTCTGCGTCGGCAGCGACAAGGTCGAGATAACTCCTTCCGAGATCTCGTGGAATTACAGCACTCTCGACGGTCATTATACTCCGATCGAAACGGCGACGTCGAAAACCGTAAAGAAGATCGACGATATATCCCGGCAGACGCTCAACACGTGGTTCTCGCGCGAACCCGATTCGGCGATAATAACGTACGACGAGGGCGGCACCTCCGTCACGAGGCTCCTTTCCGATTTCCCCGGTCTTGAAACGGACGAGGCGAAATATTTCAGGATCAAGCTCGAGGTGCAGTGGAACGAAAGCGAAAGCCTCCGTTCTTACGGCTCCGCAACGTATTATTTCGACGCTTACGTCCGCGCGAACGCTTCCTACACGCTTTCTTCTCTTGCGGTCGATCAGGGCGGCGTTATAGGCATCGCGGCTGAAAACGCGAAAGCCGCGGATATTACGGTGACCTGCGATCCGCCGCTCGGGACCATGCCGAAATTTTACGATAACAACGGAAAAGCCGTGGCGTTCATCCCCACCTCTTACGAGACGGAGCCGGGCGAATACAATCTGAAGTTTTCGTGCGACGGCTCGACCGCCGAATTCACGGTAACGGTAAGCCCGACTCAGTTCAATACGAAAAATTACGGCAACTCCGCCTCCGAAATAGCGCGTTATTTCTCCGACGAAAACAAAAAGCAGACCGAAGACTCGTTCAAAAACATATTTGCGCTGACGTCAGCCTCCGGCAATCTCTGCAACACAGAAGATCTCGGTTTCCCGACGAAGAGAAAGGATTACAAGACCGGCTACGGCCTTACGATGACGCTCAAGGCGACGGGCGAAACGTTCCGTCATAACGGCATAGACTATCACGTATCGAGCGGATCCGAGGTGCGCGCGTCGCTCTCCGGTCAGGTGACCTACGTCGGACAAACCGTTATAAACGGCGGTATCATCGTCATAGATCACGGCAACGGCGTAAGAACGTGGTACACGAGAGTAGACCCGAGCCGCGTTACGGTCGGTCAGGCGGTAACGCAGGGCGACCTCATCGCATACTCAAACGACAGCGGCTTCGGCGACGCCGAAAGAGTCCACTTCTCCGTAACGGTCGAAGATTCGTTCGTAAGTCCGCTCTGGATGCTCGAGCACGGCATCCCTTACGTCACGACCGACGCCGAACAATAAACCGATATAAAATAAGCCGCCGCAAAATTTTCATTTTGCGGCGGTCGTTTTATTATTATATTCCGTTTTTTATATTCACGACTTGATGAGTTCGGGCAGCGTAGCCTCGAAATCGACGCCGTACCACGGTTTTTTCGGATTTTTCAGCGTCACCTCTATCGTATGCGCGGTATAATCCGCCGCGGTCTTTGCCGCCTCGCGCCAGTCTTTGCCTTTGAGCATCGAACCGACGAATACCGAAGAAAACAGATCGCCCGTGCCGTGATAAGACGCGTTTATCCTTCTGTTCTGATAAGTATAATACTCCTTCGTTTTGCCGTCGTAACCCATAAGTCCGGTCATTCCTTCCGAGAGACTTACGCCGGTCAGCACGCATATACCGGGGCAAATACCGGAGAGCTTTTTCAAAAGATCTTTTATATAATCCTCGCCGTACTCTTCTTTATATTCGGAACCGGTAAGGAAAGCCGCCTCGGTGATATTCGGCACGATTATATCAGCCGCCGCGCAGAGCTCCGCGTTTTTCTTCGCGTAGGCAAGATCGAAAGCCGGATAGAGCCTGCCGTTATCAGCCATGACGGGATCGACGAAAATGAAATTGTCTTTATTTCCGAACGTTTTGAAGACCTCCTTCATTTCGTCTATCTCTTCGGCGGTGCCGAGGTAGCCCGTGTATATCGCGTCGAACGCGACGCCTTCGTTACGCCAGTGTTCGGTTATCGGCTTTATCTGATCAGACAGATCCTTGCAGGTGAAATTTTTGAACATCGTATGAGTCGACAAAACGGCGGTAGGCAAAATTACCGTCTCCACTCCGAGCGCCGAAATGACCGGCAGGGCGATGGTGAGCGAGCATTTGCCGAGGCAGGAAATATCTTGAACGGTAAGCAATCTTTTCATAAAAAACCTCTTTACAAATTGATGATTATATGATATACTGCGTTTGATAATATTAAAATGATCAGAAAAAGGAAATTTTATATAACCAGATGAAATACAGGATCGATAAAAACTCAAACGAAAGCGCGTATATGCAGCTTTACCGTCAGCTGCGGCGGGATATCACGGACGGCGTTTATCCCGAGGGAGTCCGTTTGCCGTCGAAGCGTACGCTCTGCCTCGACTGCGGCGTCAGCGTTATCACCGCCGAGCACGCTTACGCGATACTCTGCGACGAGGGCTACGCGGAAGCGAGAGAGCGCAGCGGATATTACGTGATATACAGAAAGGACGGTTTTTTCTCCTCGCCCGAGAAGATAAAGCCGCTTGCGCAAAACGTTCGACGGTCGGACGGCGTTTTTCCGTTTTCGGCGCTCGCAAAGTGTATGCGTAAGGTGCTTGCGGACCGCGGCGAGGATATTTACGTAAAATCACCGAACAACGGCACGCCGGAGCTTCGCTATGCCATAGCGGACTATCTGCAGAGATCGCGCGGTATAAACGTGAAAAGCTCCGAGGTGATCATAGGCTCGGGCGCTGAATATCTGTACGGGCTCACCGTTCAGCTTCTCGGCAGGGAGCGGATATTCGCGCTCGAAGATCCGTGCTACGACAAGATACGCCGCGTATACGAAGCAAACGGCGTGAGATGCGAGGCGCTCCGGCTCGGATCCGACGGCGTACGCACCGAAGAGCTTCGCAGATCGTCGGCGTCGGTACTGCACGTAACGCCGTTTCACAGCTACCCGAGCGGCATAACGGCGAGCGCGTCGAAGCGGCGCGAATATCTTGAATGGGCGAAGAGCCGCGGCGGTTATATAGTCGAAGACGATTTCGATTCGGAGTTCACGCTTTTGTCAAAAGCGGAAGACACGGTCTTTTCTCTCGATACCGAAAGCCGCGTCATATACATAAATACGTTTTCAAAGACCGTCGCTCCCTCTTTCCGCATCGGCTACGCCCTGCTGCCCCCGTCTCTGCTTTCGGAATACGAGAAAAAGCTCGGATTTTACTCCTGCACCGTACCCGTTTTCGAGCAGTACGTCCTCGCCGAGCTTATAAATAACGGCAGCTTCGAACGCCACATCAACCGCACCCGCCGCGCACGGCGAAAAAATTCAACCGATTAAATATTTTTTTATTTACGGCTTGACAAAATAAATTGCAAAGTGATATAATTACTCAACAGTATATGGATAAGTGTTTTCAGCGCGGCAATTTACGGGCTCTTTCACACTTATCCAATACAAGTATTGTGATTACGTCACGGCACATGAGCGCGTATTTTGCATTGCGCGGTTTTATGCCCGGCAGTTTTATTTCCACAAAACAGAAAGGAACTATTTCATGGAAAAAAACAACATTTTATCAAAAGCAATTTCGCTTATATTAACACTTTTTTTGTTAGTGTCTCTTCTTCCGTTGTGTGTAAACGCGGTAGACAGTTATAGCTTGGGTTATACCGATCTCCCCAGTAAGAATATCTCAGCGAATACCGACTATACAAAGAATAAGTATTCCAACCATTGGGAATACTGGAGTCAAGGTGCATCTCAATATAGACCGCTGAATCCAAACGATGATTATTATAACCGTTCAGACGGAAAAGCCGGATCTATGAGGGATGGTTGTAACGTTGTAGCGCAGGCAAAACTTTTAGCCGAGTCCGGTGTTGTCTCGTCTGATAAAACTGTTTT
>CACYEW010000100.1 GCA_902773455.1 uncultured Ruminococcus sp. | reverse complement strand
TCCGATAAACGGTATCTTGAATTCATACTCGATCAGCTGTCGCCGCTTGCCGGGATATCGTACAGGGTGATGATGGGAGAATATATAATTTACTTCAACAAAAAGATCGTCGGCGGCATATACGACGACCGGTTTCTCGTAAAAAAGACGAAAGCCTCGCTCCGCCTCTGCCCCGACGCGCCGGCGCAGATCCCGTATGAAGGGGCGAAGGAGATGCTTATGCCCGACGTTGACGACGCTGAGTCTTTGCAAAAGCTCATAGTCGAAACGGCAAAAGAGCTTCCGGAACCGAAAAAATCACGTAAATAAAAAAATACCGTTCGGCTGCCCGAACGGTATTTTTTCATACGGGATCGTTTCAAGCGGGATATACCGCCTGACGATCCGGCTGCGCTTTTGTTATTATCATTCGATTATTCTTACGCGGATAACGTTTTCGACCTCGCGGATCTTCTGCACCGAAGATTCGGGCAGCGTTCCGTTGATCTCGATTATCGTACAGGCGTAATCGCCTTTGCTTCTGTTTATCATGTTCGCGATGTTCAGCTTTTCGTCGGCTACGACGGTGGCGAGCTTCGCAACGATACCGGGCATATTTCTGTGCAGTACGCAGATGCGGTAGTCGCCGCTGTGCGGAAGCGAGGTATCGGGATAGTTCACGCTGTTTTTGATGTTGCCTATTTCAAGGTAATCGCGCAGCTCGTGAGCCGCCATTACGGCGCAGTTGTCTTCCGATTCTTCGGTCGAAGCTCCGAGATGCGGTATCGCTATGACGTTATCCATATTCGCGGTCTTCGCGTTCGGGAAGTCGGTGACGTACTTTCTCACCTTACCGGAGGCGAGCGCTTCGGCGAGCGCGTCGTCGTCGACGAGCAGATCGCGGGCGAAGTTGAGCAGTATCACGCCGTCCTTCATCTTTGCAAACGCGTCGGCGTTTATCATTTTGACCGTGCTTACGTTAGGATCGTCGTTTTTGATCAGCGGAACGTGTATCGATATGAAATCGCAGACCTCGTAGAGCTCGTCTCTCGTTTTGACGCGTTTAACGTCGCGCGAGATGTTCCACGCCGCGTCTATCGTGATATACGGGTCGCATCCGTAGACCTCCATACCGAGGTGACGGGCGAGGTTGGAAAGCGGTCCGCCTATCGCGCCGAGACCTATTACGCCGAGCTTTTTGCCGCGCAGCTCGATACCGGCGAATTTCGATTTGTTTTTCTCGACCGATTTCGCTATATCGGGATCGGCTGAATTCTCTTTTACCCAGTTTATGCCGCCTACCACGTCTCTTGCCGCGAGAAGCATGCCCGCGATAACGAGCTCTTTTACGGCGTTCGCGTTCGCGCCGGGCGTGTTGAAGACGACTATGCCGTCTTCGGCGCAGCGGTCGATCGGTATGTTGTTGACGCCGGCTCCGGCTCTCGCTATGGCGAGCAGGTTTTTGTCGAACGTCATATCGTGCATCGAAGCCGAACGGACGAGCACGGCGTCCGGAGATTCGATATTATCGCCGTACGTGTAGTTTTCGTCGAATACGTCGGTACCGACTTTGGCTATTTTATTAAGAAGCTTGATATTATACATTTCTTTACCCTTTCGGATTGTTCTTTGCGAATTTTTCCATGAACGAGACGAGCGTCTGAACGCCTTCGATCGGCATTGCGTTATAGATCGACGCTCTCATACCGCCGACGGAACGGTGGCCTTTTATGTTCTTGATACCGATCGCGTCTGCTTCCGCGGCGAATTTCTTATCGAGCTCGGGATCGCCCGTTACGAACGTTACGTTCATCATCGAGCGGCAGTCCTTGTCGGCGGCGGCGATATAATAGTTCTGAGAATCGAGATAATCGTAAAGCAGAGCCGCTTTTTCTTCGTTTTTCGCTTTCATCGCGGTAAGACCGCCGAGCGATTCGATCCATTCGAGCACGAGCATGGCCATATATATGGACCAGCAGGGCGGCGTGTTATACATCGAGCCGTTGTCCGCCTGGATCTGATAATCCATAACGGACGGGATATCGGGTCTCGCGTGACCGATAAGATCGTCTCTTACTATGACTATCGTTACGCCCGCGGGAGCCACGTTTTTCTGCGCGCCGGCGTAAATGAGCCCGAATCTGCTGACGTCGACCGGCTCTGAGAGTATGCATGAGGACATATCAGCCACGAGCGGAACGCTGCCGGTGTCGGGGATATAGTTGTATTTGGTACCGTATATCGTGTTGTTGAAGCAGATATGCAGATAATCGGCGTCTTCACGGACGTCTTCTCTCTTTATCTTCGGGATATAAGCGAAGTTTCTGTCCTTCGACGAGGCGATCGCGACGGCGTCGCCGTATTTACAGCCCTCTTTATAAGCCTTGGTCGAAAACTGACCTGACAGGATATAATCGGCTTTTTTGTTTACCATAAGGTTCATCGGAACGGACGCGAACTGCAAAGACGCGCCGCCCTGCAAAAACAGCACCTTGTAATTGTCGGGGACGTTCATCACCGAGCGAAGAAGGGATTCGGCTCGGCCTATTATCGCCTCGTACGCTTTTGAACGGTGGCTCATCTCCATAACGGACATACCGGAATCTCCGTATTCGGTAAGCTCAGCCGCGGCCTTTTCAAGTACGGGCAGAGGGAGGACCGACGGTCCTGCGGAAAAATTAAATACTCTCATGTTGACCCTTTCCGCCGTGTCTGTTATCTGGTATTCAGATCACGGACATATTGCAATATATTATAAGCAAACACTTGCGAATTGTCAAGTATTAATTATGCATTTTTGCGATTATTTTTATAAAAAGTTGCCGAATATTAACTTTTTAACGCAAAAGACCGCCCGAAGCGGTCTGTAAAATGCAAGTTTATTCTCGTTTTATTTCATTTTCTGTTCTGCCGCATTATTTCAAAGCCGAGGACCGCCGCCGCGGAAGCCGCGGACAGCGCCGCCGGAAAGTCTCTGCCGTAGTCGATCTTCACGATCAGATCGGCGCTTTGGAGCATCGCTTTGGTTATGCCGCGTTTTTCACCGCCGACGACGAGCAGAAGCGGCTTTTTACAGTCGGCGTCGAAGACGGACACGGCGTTTTCCGTATCGGCGCAGAATATTTTGTAGTTTTTGCTTTTGAACATCCCGCAAAGCTCCGGCGGAGCGGTATAAAGCTTCATAAGCTCGGAAGCTCCCGCGCTCGACCTGCACACCACGCCTGCGGCGCTCATCCAGTTTCGTTCCGGCAGTATCACGGCGTCGGCTCCGGCGGCGTAGAGCGAGCGGAGCGCGTAACCGAAATTGTACGGATCTTCTATGCCCTCGACGTAAACGTAAAATCCGTCCGATACGATATCTTCTTCGGATACGGGTCTTACCGTTCTTCCGGTGCAGAGCGCGGCGACTCCGCCGTGAGAGGAGCCCACGGTCATCTTGTCGAGCTCTTCCGACGTCGTTTTTATCATTTCGAAGCCCTGCTCTTCCGCTCTGTGGCGCAGAAAAGCGAGCGGGCGGGAAAGCTTCTCCGCCCTGCTTCCGTCGTAATAAAGCTTCAGTATCTTTCTGTCGGAATTTTCCGAATTTATCACCGCCGATATCGAGGTCATACCCTCGAACAGGGCGCCGTCTTCGTATCTGATATCTTCTTTTATCATTTATTGAATATCCTTATGGCTTCGAAAATGCTCGACATTTTCCTTGTTTCTATGCTCGTCTGCCCGACTTTCGCGCCCTTCTGATAATTTCGCGACGGCACCGCGGCGGAAGAAAATCCGAGGCGTTCGGCTTCGCGAAGGCGCTTGTCAAGCTCGGTCGCGGCGCGTATCTCGCCGGCAAGTCCGAGTTCGCCCACGACTATCATATCGTCGGGTACGGGTATATCGCGCAAAGACGATATCAGCGCGAGAGCGAGAGCGAGATCAGCCGCCGGCTCATCGATATTCATACCGCCGACGACGTTTACGTAGCAGTCGTGAGTCGAGAATTTGAGTCCGAGCCGCTTTTCGAGCAGGGCGAGTATCAGCGATATCCTGTTGATATCGATCCCGTTCGCGGCGCGTTTCGGCGACGGATAGTAAGACGGCGTGACCAGCGCCTGCACCTCCGCTATGATCGGGCGCGTGCCTTCCATCGTACATACGGCGCAGTTGCCCGATACGCCGGTCGGTCTGCCGCGAAGCAGAAGCTCGGACGGGTTTTTCACTTCGATAAGACCGTGCTCCGCCATTTCGAACACTCCGACCTCGTCGGTCGCGCCGAATCTGTTTTTGATCGCGCGTATCATACGGAAGCTCTGCCTTCTGTCGCCCTCGAAATAAAGCACCGTGTCGACCATATGCTCGAGCACCTTCGGACCGGCAATGCCGCCCTCTTTGTTCACGTGCCCGACTATTATGACCGCCGCGCCGCTTTCTTTCGCGTAACGGATGAACGAAGACGAGGATTCTTTGACCTGTACGACGCCGCCGGGCGAGGAATTCACTCCGTCCTTCCACATGGTCTGTATCGAGTCGACGATCACAAACGAGGGTTTGAGCCTGTCCGCGTGGTGAAGAGCCGCGTCGACGTTCGTATCCGCCAATATGTATATTCCCTTGCCTTTGACGTCCAGTCTGTCGGCTCTGAGCTTTATCTGCTCCTGCGATTCTTCGCCGGAGACATATAAAACGTCGCCGCCGCTTGAAAGAGCCGAGCATATCTGCAGAAGCAGCGTAGATTTACCGATGCCCGGTTCGCCGCACAGAAGCACAGCCGAGCCGCTTACGATGCCGCCGCCGAGGACCCGGTCGAGCTCCTCGCAGCCGGTCTTCTGCCTTATGTAATCCGGCGTGCCGAGCTCGGATAAGCTCTGCGCCTCGGTTTTGACCGTTACGGCGCTTTTTTTCGTCACGGGCTCGGGCGTGTATTCTTCAAGAGTGTTCCAGCTTCCGCAGCCGGGGCATTTGCCGAGCCAGCGGGCGGACTGATAACCGCATTCGCTGCAGACGTATACAGTTGTGTTTTTCATTTTATCATCCTTGCGTTTCGTTCGTTACGGAAAAATACTCCATTACCGCGGAAAAAAGCGCGCAGGCGAGTTTTTTGCGGTAATCTTTCGATAAAAGCAGTTCGAGATCTTCTTTATTTGACAGAAATCCGCATTCGACAAGCACGGCGGGAACGGCGGCGCGGTCCAGCACGAATATTTCGGAGCCCGCTTTTTTGATCTGCCTTTCGTTATACGGCTGAAGATTTTCCTTTACGCTTTTCTGTATCGCGGCGGCGAGCTTTGCGGACCGGGCGTCGTTTGCCGAGTAATAGACCTGCGCGCCGCGGCAGGAGCTTTGCGGAAACTTGTTCTGATGTATGCTGACGAATATGCAGTCGGCGTCTTCGGTCAGCTTCAGCCTGTTCGTAAGATCCTGCATTTTCTTCGACGGTTTGCCGCCGTCGCAAAGCATAAAATCGCCGCTTCGGGTCAGGCGGTATTCCAGCCCCGCCGCGCGGCACAGCGCCGCGAAATAAAGAGCGACGCTGAGATTCACGTCTTTTTCGCATACGCCGCCGCACACGGCTCCGCCGTCTTCACCGCCGTGACCGGGATCTATGACAATCACCGGCAGCGTATATTCTTCTTTACTTATGAGATCCGCCAGATGCGCGGCGGAATCTCTGTTTTCGCGTAAAAGCGGCGACGAACATACGACGAGGACAGAAGCGAATATCGCCGCGGCGCATACCGTTGCCGCGGAAAATCTCAAAAACAGACCGAACTCATATTTATCTTTCACAGCAAAGCCTCCGTAACCGTTTATAATATGATATGAAGGCTTTGCGCTTTGTATTCGGGGCTTTTCAGCTTTGCTTTTTGTTTTTGAATATGAGAAAGGGCACGCCCTTGTATCCCACCGAATAACCGACGACCACCATGAACACGCCGATGAGCGCCGTTACGAGATACGTGTACGGTATCTCGCCGATCCCCATGAGCTTGTTTACGCCGAGGTAATATCCCTGAAGGAGCTTTGACACCGATACCGCGACCGAACCGATCGTCTGCGCCGTATCGTTGTTTATCAGCTTCAGAAGTCCGACGAGTCCGAGAATGAAGTTCGGCACGTTTGCGACGAGTCCCATAAGAAGCGGCTTTTCGGGTTTGCGCTCTTCTCTTTTCGCGTCGACCTTTATACGGTCTTTTGCTCCGATCTCCCACATGGTGGCGTAAAGTATATAAAAGTACAGACCTATGCCGATTATTCCGAATATGAGCTGAAACACAGGCGAGCTGCTTGAAGCGACAGCCGTCACGATACCGAAGACCGCGAGCGCGATCTGGTCGAGAAACAGTTTCAGCGTCTCGTATTTTGTGCTTGTAAACATCGTCATGACAACGCATCATCCTTTTGATATGGTTTATTACTTACTATTTTACACCGTTGCGCGTATTTTTCAAGTACAAATAATGAAAAAATCAAAATAAAGTTAAAAGTTTACATTCTGTATGTCGACAAAACAAAAAAATTTTGTATAATAAATTCGTAAATAACGTAACGGAGAACGAAATGGAAACACACCCCAAAGCAGAAGCTCTTACGAGCCGTATACTGCGCGACTTCGCGCGGTACAAGATTAACGTGCAGAACAGATCGCAGCTCACCGTCGACGAATATCTGCTCGATCTGCGCATATTTTTCAAATTCATAATCGCGTACAGGGAAAACTCGGACGGAAAAGACGTGGAGTATAACGGCGAAGAATTCTACGCGATACCGATAAACGGCTGCGACGGCGAATTTCTCAAAAGCGTGACCGCCGACGAGATATACGAATTCATCGATTACCTTCGCGCCGACAGAGATATCAAGCCGCGTTCCATACAGAGGAAGCTTTCGGCGGTTAAATCGCTTTTCAAATACGCAAACGTCACCGGCGTGATAAAAACAAATCCGGCAAGAGACATAGATCATTCCGCAAGCAAGAAAACTCTGCCGAAATATCTCACTCTCACCGAAAGCGAAGATCTGCTCAACACAATCAGCTCGGAAAAAGACAGTATAACGAAAAAACGCGATTACGCGATAATACTGACGTTTCTGAACACAGGCATGCGTTTATCCGAGCTCGTTTCGATAAATATGGAGGATTTCGACCGCGATTTCACTTCTCTTATCGTTACCGGCAAACGGAGCAAGCAGCGGATAATATATATAAACGAGGCTGTAAAGCTCGCGATATCCGATTACAGAGCCGCCCTTTCGGACGAGCAGAAGGCGGTGACCGATCCGAAAAGCAAAAACCGCCACCCCGTATTCTTATCGAACAGGAACGCGCGGATCTCGAACAAAACGGTGCAGTGGCTCGTGGGCAAGCATCTGAAGGAAGCGGGATTCGAATACAAGCAGCTGTCGACCCACAAGCTTCGCCACACTGCCGCGACTCTGATGTACCGCGAGGGCGGCGTGGACGTTCGCGTACTTCAGGATATACTCGGTCACGAGCAGCTCAGCACGACTCAGATATACACGCACGTTGCGTCGGAGGACGTTGAACGCGCGGTAAGAAAAAACCCCCTTGCGAATTTCAAGCCCGATACCGACGGCGACGACGAATGAACGGAGGAAATAAAATGGAGAAAATACTGGTAGTCGACGACGAAGAAAAGATCCGCGATATGATAAAAAAGTACGCCGAATTCGAAGGCTATGCGATCGAAGAGGCGACCGACGGTATGGACGCCGTCATCAAGTGCCGCAAAAACAGCTACGATCTGATAATAATGGATATAATGATGCCCGAGCTCGACGGCTTTTCCGCTGTTAAGGAGATCAGAAAAACAAAAAACACGCCCGTCATTATGCTCTCGGCGAGAGGCGAGGAATACGACAAGATACACGGCTTCGAGGTCGGCGCCGACGATTACGTGATCAAACCGTTTTCTCCGAAGGAGCTGATGATGAGAGTCGGCGCGATCATCAAGCGTTCGAAATCAGCCTCGTCGGAATCTCACGATACGGTCAGATACGACGGTCTGACGGTCGATTTCACGAGCAGGACCGTTTGCGTCAACGGCGAAAAAGTCGAGATGACGCCGAAGGAATACGAGCTGTTATTCTATTTCATAAGAAACGAAGGCATCGCTCTTACGCGCGAACGGCTCATAACCGAGGTGTGGGGCTACGATTTCTACGGAGACGACAGAACGCTCGATTCTCATATAAAGCTTTTACGCAAAAGTCTCGGTGAATATTCAAGATTCATAGTGACGCTTCGCAGCGTCGGCTACCGTTTCGACGGAGAAAAAAAGGATTAGGATGAAGGCGCAGACAAAAAAAATACCCGGCATAAGAGCTAAGCTGTCCGGTTTGATTCTTTCCTTCACGGCGCTTCTGCTTGCGGCGATCTGGCTCTTGTTCGTCGTTCTGCTCGACGATTTCTATAAGCAGGCTATATCAAACGACCTGAAAAGAACCGTAAAAGACGTTGAGGCTCTGCTCAGCCTTGACGAAAAGACGGTAATATCGGGCATAAACGATATAGCCGCCTCGACCGGCACGAACATGGCTCTGATCAAAAAAGACCTCTACGGGCGCGAGGAATACTGTATTCTCAGCGCCGCGCAAAGGAATATCCTCTCTAACCGCATATCGGTCGACGGGATAATCAAACGGCTCGAAGCCGACGGCGGCGAAATGATCTACATTCTCGGCTCAGACGCGCCGCCCGAAATAAAAAAGCGCGTCGGCATAGCCGATCAGACCATGCTTTACGCGAAAACCGTTCTGCGCCGCGACGGCTCCGCCGTCATAATGATATGCGTGCCGCTCGCTTCCGTCGACGCCACGAGATCGACGATAGCGCAGATACTCATCACGGTATCGGTGATATTCGTCGTCGCCGCGTTCATCATAAGCCGCGTGCTGTCGGATAATCTCGCGATACCGCTCGAAAAGCTGAACGTATCGGCAAAGGACGTGGGAACGCCGAAATACAGTAAAATGCAGGAAAATCCCGGGTGCCGTGAAACGGCGGAGCTGAATGAAACTCTCGCAAGAGCTTCCGAAGAACTGGAAAAAGTCGACGGATTGCGCCGCGAGCTGATCGCCAACGTTTCGCACGACCTCCGCACGCCTCTGACGCTCATATCCGGTTACGGAGAGATGATGAGGGACATCCCCGGCGAGAACACCAAAGAGAACATACAGATAATCATCGACGAGGCGGAGCACCTCAACCTTCTCGTTAACGACGTGCTCGCGCTTTCAAAACTTGAAAACGGTATGGACAGACTCGAGCTTTCCGAATTCAATCTGACCGCGGAACTTAAGGCTCTGATAAACCGTTATTCCGCGCTGCGGGCGGCAGAGGGTTATACTCTCGATTTCATCTATGACCGCGAATACACGGTCGTCGCCGACGAGGTCAAGCTTTCACAGGTGTTTTACAACCTTATAAACAACGCGATAACGTATACCGGAAGCTCCGCCCGCGTACAGATAAAACAAAGCGAGACGGAGCACGGCGGGCGCCCGTTCCTCCGGTTTGACGTCATTGACGACGGCGACGGCATCATGCCCGATAACATACCGTATATATGGGACAGATATTATAAAGAAAAGCGCGCTCATAAACGCGCCGGCGTGGGATCCGGTCTCGGTCTTTCGATCGTGAAGCGCGTGATCGAGCTTCACGGCGGTCTGTACGGCGTTATCAGCGAGGTGAACAAGGGCTCCGATTTCTACGTTGAGATCCCTCTCGATCTTAAATGCGGCGAAAGCGCCTCCGAATAAGCGCGATACGAAATATGCAAAAAAGCCGTGATATCCCGTACGGATATCACGGCTTTGCCGTTTGAAGCTTTTTTCCCGGAAATATCACGGTTTTTGTTTCGCTTCCTGATTGTTTTTGTCGCTCTTTTTCGGTATCACGAAAAGCGACGTATCGGTTATAAGGCGGATACCGTCCGAGTTGAGTTTATCGTTGTTCACGGTGACGGTACTTATATGTCTGTTGTTCGATACTCTCCGAATGCTGATTTTGAGATAGCCTCTGTCCGCCATGGTATTCGCGATATCCTTGACGGCTTCTCTTTCTATACCGTAAACGTCGGATACCGTATTGATGACCGAAGTAAAACTCGGAGCCTTGCCTGAATTCTCGCCGAAACGTTTTTTAAGCTCGTTTATCTGATATACGATCATCGAATAGTAGGTTCGTTCCGGCTCGCCTTCCTCCGGCAGCTCGACGCATTTGCTCGCAACGTTTCTGAGCATTCCCGAAAGCCCTTCCCTGACGGCGTAGATCAGCACTTTTTTGCCGCATTTATCCGCAAGAAACTTCACTACCGAAGAAAAATGACCGTCGCCGGTAAAAATGATGAACGTATCGACGTTGTTATCCGCGGCTACCAGAGCTTTCTGATAAATATAATCGAGCATTATGAAATCTGTAAAGTCTTTTTTATAATGCGGGCTCGTATTCTGAGTTTCAATAACGAGATTTGTAACTTCCCGTATGCGCGGTATCTCGTTTCTCATTCCGATATTTGAAAAATCGCCGAAAAATATAAGTTCTTTTATATCGTATTCCGAGGCGATCCCGTCTCGCCATTCTCTGATACGCGGACGAAGCCCGAATTTTTTATACATTGATACGTACCAATGCTCGTAATCGACAAAAACGTATGCGGCAGGCTTTGAGTTCTTCTTTCTTATGCCTGAAAACAGTCCTATTTTTCACACCTCCTTTCTTTCCTCAAAATATAATTATATATAAAATCGCCGTTTTGTCAAGTATTTTTGAAAACCGGAGCAAAAAAATCGCCGAAAGACCTTGCTTTTTCATAAAAAATGTGATATAGTATGCATAATGTCTCCGTAGCTCAGCAGGATAGAGCGTCCGCCTCCTAAGCGGAAGGTCAGCGGTTCGAATCCGCTCGGGGACGCCAAAAACGCCG
>CACYEW010000099.1 GCA_902773455.1 uncultured Ruminococcus sp. | reverse complement strand
TTCTCTATTCGAAAGATGTCAAAGTGGGCTTGTTTCTTCTTTATGTAGCCTCTCCTTCCGGGAACTTTTTTTATCAGATCTTGCTGTACTGTTTTATGATCTTGTTTAGAGCGTTTTTAGCTCTCTTTTCGGATTTCTGCATCGTACCGTCCCATCCGCTCTGACCTTTTTCAACGAGGCTTTTGAACGCGTCTGCAAGACCTATCGAATTATAGATGTAACCGAGATCGTATTTACGCGACTTAAGTATGATATCGATCATCTTAGTCGAATCCGGGTCACGCGCTTTTTTGTTTTTCAGCGTAACTTCGTAATAAGCGGGAGTCAGGTAGATATATGAATATATAGCCATCGCTTCGATTATCGTGGCGACTTCTTCTTTCTTATCTTCGGGCATGTTCGCCGGTATCGAGATCATCGAACCTACGCCGTCAACGTGCGTTCTGTAATCCTTTTGCGCTTCATCGTATTTAGGCGTGGGAAGTACGCCGTAATCAGATTCCATATCGCTGAGGTTCACAATGTAACTCAACACTTCCGAATAGAACATTGCGTGATCCTTAAGGAACATTTCTTTCGTCTGCGCGGGGTCGTTCTTCGAGAACCACGTCAGATGCGGATCGGATATGGTCTTTTTGCACCATTCAAGGATCTTCGTTATTTTTTCGGCGTTCTTCTGGATACCGCATACTATTTCCGGCGTGCCGTCGTTTATCTGAACGGTCGTCATATCGCAGGTATATAAGAAGTTCGTAAGACCGCCGCCGTTTGTGGTAATAAATCCGTAATATGCGTTTGCGTCATATTCGCCTACGTCGCTTGCACGGTTGAAATCGGAGGTGATAAGCTCGTAAAACTTATCAAGCGTCCATTTGTCGTCATAAACGAGCTGATAAGGCTCATCAAGGTCGTATTTCTTGATAAGATCCTTATTGAACAGAAGTATCCACGTAACGTCGTTATCGAGGATATTGATATCGCCGTTCATAAAGTACACTTTTCCGTAAATTTCGCAGTCGCGAAGCGTACCGGGATCCCACCACGGCTGATCGAGATTCAGCGTCTCGGAAAGATCGAGAAAGTTGTAAAGATAGCCGTTCTGCGCGAGAGATCCGGTATCGGGCCCGTTAGCCATTATAAGATCGTACGAATGGGAATTGGCTTTGTTATCTTTCTGAACTTCGGCAGCGAGAGTACCGGGGGCGACCGGGTGCGGCGTAATCGTCACGCCGAATCTGTCGTAAACGGCAGAATTTCTGAGAAATACGGCGTTGTCGATCGGTTCGTCGCTTGCATTTTCGACCCAGATCTCTTTTTCGGAGTTACCTACGCCCTGCATACAAAGGATGTTGAAATCTCTGTTGTACTTCGTATCGCCGAGAGACTCGAGATAAGGCGCTGCGACCTCTTCGTTTGTAAGCTCTTTGGTTTCAGCCGGTTCGACCGTAGTCGTCGGAGCGTTCGTCTGCTGATCGACTTTCTTTGTGTCCGTTTTTCCCCCGGTGTTCGGGTCTTTTTCCGAACATGCGGCAAAACATGCGAAAATGAACAGCAGCACAAGAATCGAGCAGATGATTCTTTTCATGTTTTTTCTCCTTTACGTTTTATTTATATATTTGCCTTTATCAGCAGTAAGACCGATATCGACGGCTCTGCCTGCGCCGATAACGACGCACGTTTCGGGAGACGGGGCAACTCTTGCCGGAAGCCCCGTAACCTTTTTGATCAGATTGTCAAGCCCGTATATCTGACAACCTCCGCCGGTGAGTACGATGCCGTTCTTTGCAATATCCGAAACGAGTTCGGGAGGCGTTTTTTCTATAACGGAACAGATAGCTTCTATGATCTTCGTGATCGGATCTTCGAGCGCCTCGGTCATATCGTATGAATTGAGCTCCGTCGATTGAGGAGTGCCCGAATTTATGTTCTTTCCCTTAACGTTCATGGTAAGCAGCTCGTCCCTGCGCCATACCGATCCTATCTTGATCTTTACGTCTTCGGCGGTATGTTCTCCGATTATCAAAGAATACCTGTTTTTGATGTATTTTATGACCGCTTCGGTCATTGCGTCACCCGCGGTCTTGATCGAATTTGAAAGGACTGCGCCGCCGAGCGATATCACGGCAATATCCGTTGTACCGCCTCCGATATCGACGACCATATTGCCTTCCGGCTTCATAATATCAAGTCCGGCGCCGATTGCCGCGGCTACGGGTTCGTCAATGAGAAGCGGATCTTTGGCTCCGGCTTCGACAGCCGCGTCTCGCACCGCAAGCTCTTCAACGTCGGTTATAACGCTCGGTACGGCTATCGTGATGTTCGGAGGCGTTATCATCTTGCCGCAGCCTTTTCTGATGAATTTCTGCATCATCAGCATCGTATGGCGGTATCTGCTTATAACGCCTTCGCGTACGGGCTTGACGACTTCGATATTCTCCGGCGCTCTGCCGATAAGATCCTGCGCTTCTCTGCCGACCTTTATTATTTTGTTTGAATATTTATCGACTACTATAACGCTCGGTTCGTTCAGAACGACGCCTTTACCCTTTATATAGATAAGGACGGTCGACGTGCCGAGGTCCATTGCTATATTCTGTGCCATTATTTTTTATAAGTAACGTATCTGTATTCCGTTCCGTCATCGTTTATCTGTATTTCGCTTTCGTCCGCTATATACCACTCGTCGAGCTCGTCAAGATTCGGAATGAAAACGTCGGCTTCGAACTCTCTGTATATCTTCGTGATGTACGCTGTATCGCAGTAAGGCAGAAGCTGATTGTAAACGGATGCTCCGCCTATAACGAAAACGTCTTTATCCTTTATTTCCGCGGCAAGATCGACGGCTTCGTCTATGCCGTGAACGACGGTCGCTCCTTCGATCTGTATATCAGTCGGATACAAGACGATATTCATTCTGTTTTTAAGGGGCTTGCTTCCGGGTAAAGACAAAAGAGTATTATAGCCCATAATGACCGCGTTGCCGGTCGTTAATTCTTTGAATCTTTTCAAGTCGGCCGAGATCCTTATCAAAAGGTCGCCTTTATAACCGATCGCCCAGTTTTTGTCTACCGCGACTATCAATTTCATGTATCTGCTCCTTATTCCGCTACGGGGATCTTGTGATTGAATTCGGAATACTGATAGTTTTCCAAAACGAAACTGTTTTTCGTAAAATCGTAGAAATTCTTGATATCCGGATCGAGTATGAGTTTCGGAGCCGGATACTGTTTGTTTTTTATGACCTCTTCGGTCAAAGGTATGTGTCTGTCATACAGATGAGCGTCTGCTATCACGTGTACGAATTCGCCGGGTTCAAGATCCGACACCTGAGCGAACATCATGACGAGAAGCGCATACTGCGCCACGTTCCAGTTGTTTGCGGTGAGCATATCGTTCGAACGCTGGTTCAATATGGCGCAAAGTCTGTTTCCGCTTACGTTGAACGTCATACTGTAAGCGCACGGGTAAAGCGCCATTTCGGAAAGATCGGCGTGATTGTATATGTTCGTCATTATCCGTCTGCTCGATTTATTGTGCTTGAGATCGTACAGAACTCTGTCGACCTGATCGAACATACCTTCTTTATACTTATGCTTTATACCGAGCTGATAACCGTACGCTTTGCCTATCGTACCGTTTTCGTCAGCCCACTGATCCCAGATATGACTGCCGAGCTCGGATATCTTGTTCGATTTTTTCTGCCATATCCACAAAAGCTCGTCCGCGGCTGATTTCATCGCGGTACGGCGTATCGTCAGTATCGGAAATTCTTTTGAAAGATCGTATCTGTTGACTATACCGAATTTTTTTATGGTATGAGCCGGCGTTCCGTCCTCCCATTTCGGTCTTACGGGAAGATCGGTATCCCATACGCCGTTTTCCATTATATCTTTTACGTTCGCTATAAACACCTGATCGGCGTAACTCATTTTCAACACCACCTGTTCAAATTATATTTTACAATATAATTTATAAAATGTCAATACCGATCGACATTTTCATTTTCAATATTTTTCCGACCGCTTCGTCAAGTCTCTTCATCGGGACTGTGCCGTCTTTGACAGCTTCGAGAATACTTGCGTATCCCTGTTCAAAGAAAGAAGTGATTATCATATCGTTGCCGCACATCAACGCTCTGACGCAAGGATCCTTATCTTCGGTAAACTGCCTGATCGCGAGCATAGTCAGCGAATCGGTTATGATAACGCCTTCAAAACCGAGTTTTTCACGAAGATATTTATGTATTTTTTCCGAAAGCGACGCCGGATAGTCCGGATCGAAACACGTTACGATATTGTGAGATACCATAACGCTCTGCGCCCCCGCTTCTATTCCCGCCGTGAAGGGCAGCAGATCTTCGGTTTCAAATATTTCAAGTGGTCTGTTGTCCGTAGCCATTCCCTTATGCGTATCGGCGTTGCCTCCGTAACCCGGGAAATGTTTGAGCGAACAGCATAAGCCTTTATCCAAAAACGCCGTAACGGTCGTTTTAATAAATTCGGACGATTCTTCAGGCGATCTGCCGAAAACTCTTTTCGCTATATATTTGCTCTCGTCGACGGTATAGTCGCAAACGGGCGCAAGATCGTAATTTACGCCGAGCGACAGAAGCAGATCGGCCTTTTCGGTTGCCTCTTCTCTTACCGCTTCGTAACCGCCTCTTGCGAATATTTCTTTCGGAGAGCAGAAAGGCTCGCTTCTGTACTGCGGAAACTTGCTTATGCGAACTACCGTACCGCCTTCCTCGTCCGCGGCGATCAGAAGCGGTATTTTCGCCGCTTTATTGTATTTTTCGACCTCGTCTCTGAACTGATCCGGAGTTCTGTTTTCAAAATTTCGTGCGAACATCAGCAGTCCGCCGAGGTGAAGGCGTTCGACAAGCTCTTCCGCGCCTTCATACGGACAGTGAGCGAGAAACAGCTGACCGACTTTTTCTTCGACGGTCATCTTGTTGAGAATTTCTTTCATATCTACTCCTTTATGTAAAATACGGAGCTGCCGTGCAGGCAGCTCCGATCCAGTACTGCTTTGATTATTCGGCAGGTTCTATCAGGCCGTATTTATTATCGTCGCGTTTGTAAACGACGTTCGTTTTACCGGTAGCTTCATTCACGAACACGAAGAATTCGTGATCGAGCAGATTCATCTGAAGTATCGCTTCCTCGGGAGACATCGGTTTGAAGCTGAACGACTTTACTCTTATATCAAAAGTCTTCTCTTCCTCCGACTCGTCGCCGTACGCAGCCGTCGCTTTATCGAAAGCGCTGCTTCTGATCCTCTTCTGGAGTCTCGTTTTGTTCTTTCTGATCTGACGGTCAATAGCCGCTATCGCGGAATCGATCGCGTTTTCAAACGTGCGTTCGGTAACCTCCGCTCTGAATATCGTATTGTTCACGTTGATGGTCAGCTCGAGCTTCTTGTCGCCGTTTTTACGGCTCTTCAGAACGATAACGGCTTCTTCGTCTTCGCCGAAGAATTTGTCAAGCTTTTTGAGTTTCTTCTCAAAGTGCGCTCTGAGGTCGTCTCCCGCTTCCGTTTGTTTAGATACGATTCTGATTTTCATAGGGCTGTACCCCTTTCGATGTATTTATAAACGGTATACCCGTTTACATTCTCATTATATCATTTAGTTTGGCGAATATATACAATTATTTATTAAATTTATAAGAATTTTTGTGCATATTAGATATCTTCGATACCGTTGATGCATACCGGAGCTTTTTCTATATGCCATTCCAGTTCAAATTCCATATGTGCGCCGGGGAATAAGGTCTCAAGCGGAGATATAGTTTCGGCCTCGGTAAAATCCGGGCATGAATAGATCTCGCAGCTGCATCCGCCGTCGGGATAATCACAGATACCGTGGCATGTATTATAAGTCTGCGTAAAAAGCTCCCCGTCAAGATAAGTCATGATCCTGCCGCTCGTATTGTTGAAGCCTACCTTCAGAGCACGATCGGAAGAGGGATCCTGTCTGACGGCGATCACCCTGTCCGTAATACGGAGCCTATGATCGTCTATCTTCGTATACGGCCACAGTACGACGGTCCTGTTAGGCAAAAGGCCGGTATCGGCGTCGTTTTGATAAGCGTACGTGAAGGAATTCTTGTTCATAACGCAAAGCGACCAAGCCGCTCCTCTTACGGTATTCTCCGATAAGTTCTTTATAACGTTTTTGATTTTTACCGTACCGTTTCCGAGAAAATGCAGAGAATATGAAAATTGAAGACCGTTTTCCTTCTGCATTTTCGGTATGAACGTCACTTTGTCGCCGTCTATAACGTAATCGACCGGATCGTTATCGGGATAGTACGTTTCAGGTAAAGCCTCGGGCGAAAGCCAGAGTCTGTAGCCTCCGTAAAGATACCAGTATCTGCCTTTCCCGTAATAAGCGTCCATTTCGGGCTTTTCACAGTTCGTCTTTCTCTGCAGGTCGTTGAAGAACATATTCTTCTTGCCGACGCGCGCAAAGTAAATCACTCTCGGTCCGAGATCGAGCGTGACCTTAGCCTCGCATACTCCGTCGGTTATATTTATGACTTTTCCGTAATTTTCGTATTTTTCGAGATTTGTTCTGATCATTTTATATTCCTTTCAGTTTGTCGTACCGAGCAGCTTAGCAATTTCTGCGGCGGCTTCGACTATGCTCTGCGTCGGCCGCAGAGACGCGCCGATATTATAAGCGTAAATTTTGTTTTCTTTTACAGCGTTGACTTTTTCGATGCTTTTTCTGTCTCTTATCGTGTTTTCATTCGCTTTAGATAAAGCCACGATAAGTATCGCTTCCGGATCTTTTTCAAGAAGCGAAGCGGCGTTTACGGTCACAAAACCGCTTTTATCCGAATAAACGTTATCGTACCCCGCCATTTCGCATATTTCGCTAAGAATCGTGTCTTTTCCGCAGGTACGGAATTCAGTTAAGTATTCAATGTAAATCTTTTTTCTTACGCCTACCAGAGCCGCTGATCTTTTGATCTTAGCGAATTCAAACCGCATTTCATCGATCATTTTGTCTCCGGTCGTTTCTCTCTGCAAAAGCGCCGAGATAAAGCGTATATTTGCCTCCGCAGCGGCGATATTGCCGGTACCGGGGATCCTGACCGTCATGACGCCTGAGTTTTTGAGCGCTTCCAGAGTCAGATCGCTTATGTATTCAGATGAGTAAAATACAATATCCGGACGAAGCGCAACGATATCCGAATACGGCATATAATAATAAGGCAGAACGGAAGCGTTGATCGGCGCGCCTTCAAGATTTGCTGAGTCAGAATCGATACCGACCAGATATCTTCCGGCTCCGAGTCCGCAGATTATCTCCGTCGAAACCGAGGAAACCGAAACTATTCTTTCGGGAATATCGGGGAGACTGATGACGTTTCCGTCAAAATCGGTAAAAACCGCTTCTCCGTTCTCGGAAGTTACCGGCGTAAAATGATAAGTTGACTCTTCTTCCGTATTCAAGGGATAGAATTTACTCACGAGATCCGTACAGCCGTACAGCTGAAAGCAGAATACGATCGCGAAAAGAAAAGCCGCATACCTTTTTAATTTCATCTTTGTTCCGTTTCCTCCGCAATACCGGATAACACCGGCACACGGAACTGTTTTCTTGATTCGAGATCATTATAACATATTTCTTTCAAATCGTCAATACATATTTCAACCAAAATAAAAATGTTTTATGACCGGAGACTTTTATGAAGCTTGAACTTATTTCCGAATATAAATTAAGAGCGGAGCTTTCTTACGAGGATATGGAATGCCTCGGCTTTTACTCATACGATAAAGTGAGCGACGACGCTTTGGAGACCATAATAGGCATAGCGGACGAACGGCTCGGCTTTCACTGTACGCTTAACGCCTGCAAAACGAGCGTTTATCCTTTCGGCGACGGTTGTGAGATTTACATAACGAGATCGGCTGATAAGCGTCACGGAAGTGAAAGCAAAACGAGAAAAACCGTTTTATCGTTTTCCGATATGAAGCTTCTTGCGGACGCCTGCGTTTTTTTATCGGATCAGAACATAATCGGAAGCGAATGCAGAGCGGAAAAAACAAAAAACGGGACAGTTTATCATCTTATAGTCGAACATGAATGCGACAGCTCTTTTGTCGACGGTGAACCTTACCGGTTGTTTGCGGTCTCTGAACTTTGCGGTAACGATCCCTTCTGTAAGAGGGGCGCTTCTCTGCTTTATCTGAACGAGCATTCAAGCCCTTTGATTTCAAAAAATGCGGTCGAGACTATTGCAAAAATGAAAAAAGGATGATATAATATAAAAAAACAATAAAGGATTTAGAATAATGGATCTGAACGAATTGAAAGAAAAATGCGAACAGTGCAGAGCCTGCCCTTTATGGGAAACGAGGAAAAATCTCGTTTTCGGAGCCGGAAATCAAAACGCCGATATTCTTTTCGTCGGCGAGGCTCCGGGCGAGACCGAAGATGAAACGGGCGTTCCGTTCGTCGGTCGGGCGGGCAAACTGTTCGATAAATATCTCGAAGCTGTCGGAATAAAAAGAGACGACGTTTACATAGCGAATATGCTTAAATGCCGCCCTCCGAAGAACAGAGATCCCCAGCCTTCCGAGCAGGATGCCTGCATCGGTTTTCTTCGGGAGCAGACAAGGCTCATTTCTCCGAAAATGATCGTATGTCTCGGCAGGATATCCGCCATGAGGATAATATCGCCTGATTTCAAGATCACGAGAGATCACGGAATATTCCACGAAAGAAAAGGCGTTATACTCACGGCGGTTTATCATCCGTCGCTTTTGCTTCGCGATCCGCGAAGAAAAGACGAAATGCTTGCCGATATGCTTAAGATCAAAGCAAAGGCGGACGAGCTTTCCGGAGGCGGGAACTGATCATGGGCGACATTACCTCACTGACGAATACCGTCGTTACTCTGTTTCTGATCGTTATCATCAGTTATATCGCCTGCAAACTTAAACTGATAGATCAGACGTTTACAAAAGGTTTTTCGTCTTTTATCATATACGTCGCTCAGCCGTTCATGATCATGAACGCACTGTCGGAGGTCGATTTTTCCGTTGATAATCTTCTTCGCGGCTTTACCGTCACCGGCATAGGCTTCGGCGTAATGGCAGTCAGCGCCCTGATCGCGTTCTTTGCCGTTTCCTTTTTCAAGGATTTCGACGAGAAAAAGATCGGGCAATTCGGATTGATATTTGCAAACGCCGGCTTTATGGGAATACCCGTTCTCAAAGCGACCTTCGGCGATATCGGAGCCTTTTACGGCGCATTCTTTCAGATCACGTTTCACCTGACGCTCTGGACGTACGGAATGTTCATACTGTCAAGAAAGCGCGACGATATCAAATTCAAACCCTTCAACATGTTCGTCAATTTCGGCACGGTACCTGTGCTTATCGGCGTAATTCTCTATATAATCCCGTTTCAGCTGCCGGCTCCCGTAACGATGACGATGAATATGCTTTCTTCCGTCTGCGCCCCCGGCTCGATGGTGATAGTCGGATCGATACTCGCTTCGATACCGATAAAAAGTCTGTTGACCGATATCAAAGTATATTATCTTGCTTTAATAAAGCTTATCGTACTTCCCGCGGTCATTTGCTGTCTGTTCGTTTTATTCGGCATGTCCGAAGAGTTCGTTTATCTGTTTACTCTTCTTGCCGCTCTTCCCACGGCGACGAACACCGCCATGTACGCGCAGAAATATGAAATAGCACCGCAGTCGGGAGCAAAGATCGCTTCGTTCACGACCGTTTTCTCCATGGCTACGGTGCCTCTTATGATGTATTTTGCGGGGTTGATACTTTCGCTGAGATCCTGATCTTACTGATCCTCATAATGAAGGCTGTGCATAACAGCCTTTTTCCATCCCGAAAGAAGAGCTTCTCTTCTTTCTTTTTTCATCTTCGGCTCAAATACGGTCGATTTTCCGTGAAAAGATTTCAGTTCGTCAAGAGTCCAGAAGCCGGATGAAAGACCGGCAAGATATGCCGCACCCGACGCGGTCGATTCAACGTTTTTCGGACGTTTCACGGGCGAGCCGGTTATATCCGCCTGAAACTGCATAAGAAAGTTGTTTGCGCTCGCGCCGCCGTCGACTTTCAGTACGTTCAGCGGTATTGAAGAATCGGCGGTCATTGCGTTTATTACGTCGTTAGACTGATACGCGAGAGATTCGACCGTCGCTCTGATTATGTGTTCGCGTTTCACACCTCTCGTAATACCCACGATCGTGCCGCGGGCATACTGATCCCAGTACGGAGCTCCGAGACCGGTAAAAGCGGGAACGACGTAGCAGCCGTTAGTATCGGGAACGCTTTCGGATATTTCGTCGGTCTCTTTCGCGCTGTTTATCAGTTTCATCTCGTCGCGCAGCCATTGTATAGCCGCGCCCGCTACGAAGACGGAGCCTTCTAGCGCGTAATTGACTTTGCCGTCAATTCCCCACGCTATCGTGGTGACGAGACCGTTTTTCGATACGATCTTATCTTCGCCGGTATTCATAAGAAGGAAACATCCGGTCCCGTAAGTGTTTTTCGCGTCGCCTTTATTCAGGCATAGATGACCGAATAAAGCCGCCTGCTGATCGCCCGCGTCTCCGCAGATAGGTATTTCAAATCCGAAAACGCTTTTTTCCGTATATCCGTAAACGAACGACGAGGGCTTGACCTGCGGCAATACCGAAGCGGGTATATCGAATCTGCGAAGAAGCTCTTCGTCCCATCTGAGTTCGTTTATATTATAAAGCATCGTACGGGAAGCGTTGGAATAATCAGTAACGTGGACTCTGCCGCCCGTCAGCTTCCATATAAGCCACGTGTCGACGGTGCCGAAAAGCAGTTCGCCTTTTTCCGCCGCTTCTCTTGCTCCTTTAACGTTTCCAAGTATCCAGCGAAGCTTCGTGGCGGAAAAATACGCGTCGGGAACAAGGCCCGTTTTTTCTTTTATTTTCTCGGAAATATCAGTAAGAGAATCGCAGTAAGAAGACGTGCGTCTGCATTGCCAGACTATAGCGTGATATACGGGTTTGCCCGTTTTTTTATTCCATACGATCGTCGTCTCGCGTTGATTCGTTATGCCGATCGCGGCAATATCGGAAGAAGCGATATTTGCTTTTTCAAGCGCTTCGCGGC